>JADGPX010000284.1 GCA_017882215.1 Chitinophagaceae bacterium
TTGTATTAAAGAAATGCCCGATTTAAATAAATTAGCAGCGTTATATCCCGAAAGTAAAGTTGTATTTATTTCCTTTGCGCCTGAAGGTCCTGACACTTTGAAAAAGTTTCTAAAACAAACCCCCTTTAATTTTAAAACAGTTGCAAACAGTGAAAAAATCAGGAGAGATAAATTCAAATTATTTAGTATTTGGCCTTATTCAATACTCATAGACAAAGAAGGGAAAATAAGTAAAATGATAATTGGCCCGGACGGAGATATTTTTCAATACTATAAAACTCTAATTGACCAGCTACTATAATTAATTTCATAATGGTTAGCGTAGAAACCTTTAAACTCACACTGGCGCAAGAATGAGGCATAGCTTGTAGCTTAGCTTCTTGTGCCTTAAAAAGATAAACGAATAATATTATTCTTTTATCCCCCACTCCTCTTTCAAACTTTTTAATTGCTTTTCACCAAGCCTTGGTTCACCATAATGCCCTGCAATTTGTTTTTGCCTGAATGCTTCATACAACGTAACTGCACAGGCAACAGAAATATTTAATGACTTAATAATACCAACCTGCGGAATAATAAAAGTTCCATCAACAAGTTTCGTAATTTCTTCACTTACTCCAAATGTTTCATTGCCGAATACCAATGCAACAGACTCAGTTAAATTTAATTGATGAAGCATTGTTGCATCCTCACTTAAATGCGTTGCATAAATTTTTTTATATCGCTTTCTTAATTCTGTAAAGCATTCATCCACGTTAGTGAATTGATGAATAGTAAGCCATTCCGCAGCAGTGGAAGAACTTCTGTAGCCCCACTTTTTATGAGGCGGAATCTTGTTATTTAAAATAAATATATCCTGTATACCAACCGCATCGCAGGTACGCATAACTGCGGAAACATTGTGAGGATCGAAAACGTTTTCTAATACAACCGTAAGATCAGGTTGCCTTTTATTTAATACTGATGTAAGCCGCTGATAACGCTCTGGTGTCATATCAATTAAATAATCTTTATAAACAAAGTTTAAAAGTATTATTTAAAGATCAGTGGAATTATTTATTAAACGTGCTATTTTATTTTCACAAATCGCTGAACCTCTTCCTCTCCATCTTTTGTAATGAATTTAATAAGATGAGTGCCCGGAGCAAGGTTTGAAATATCAACAGCAGTATTAATTGAATTTATTTCCTGGCTCATCTCAATACGTCTTGTGAGATCTATTATTTTCAACTTATTATAATTACTATTTGCAGTTTGAACAGTTAGCGTATTTGTTGCCGGATTAGGATAAATTGTTACGGGCATTAAATTATTCTTATCAAACAGCGGTACTATATTACTATACTGCTAAGTGTTATCTGCCAAAGAAAATTTATTGCATTGGAACTTAGGCATACCATCCACAAAAAAATAATTGCCATTACCAATCTCTTTTTTATATTTAGTTCCTAAAACATATTAAATGAAAAATTTTCTTTTATTTATTGTTCTTTATTTCTTTTTACAATCCTGTAAACTTAACAGCAATAATTCTACTGAAAGTTCAAAACCTGCTGCCGATGTGCTGGCAGTAAATATGGACACTACCATAAAACCAACTGAAGATTTTTTTATGTATGCCAACGGAGGATGGATAAAAAATAATGCGATCCCGGCTGAAGAAAGTTCCTGGGGTATTGGCAATTTAGTGATAGAGGAAAATTACAGGCGCCTTCGTGAAATAAGCGAAAAAGCAGCCAAAGAAAATGCAGCCAAAGGCTCTACCAGCCAAAAGATCGGCGACTTTTGGGCTACAGCAATGGACAGTGCAAAGATTGAACAAACCGGATTAAAACCACTTCAACCCTGGTTTGATAAAATTAATTCAATCACTGATGCACCATCTTTAATAAATGTATCCAATCAATTAAATAATATTGGTGTTGATGCATTGTTCAGCGACTTTGTGCAACAGGATGATAAGAACAGCGATGTAATGAGTTATAAATTATGGCAGGGTGGTATTGGTTTACCTGAAAGAGAATATTATTTTAAAACAGATTCTTCCACTGTAAATATCCGTAATCAATATGTAAAGCATATCGCAAAAATGCTTATTCTTCAGGGGCAGGATTCTGCTTCTGCATCTAAAGCAGCTTCAGCAATATTTGCTTTGGAAACAAAACTTGCCAAAGCTTCACGCAAAATTGAGGACCTGAGAGATCCTTATGCCAATTATCATAAAATGGCGATAAATGATCTGAAGAAACTTTCTTCTACTATTGACTGGAAAACATCTCTTGCTAACAGGGGTGTAAAAAATGTAGATTCGGTTATTGTAGGTCAGCCTGAATTTTTTACAGCATTAGACCATGTATTAAAAACAACACCTATTGATGACTGGAAAAATTATTTACGTTTTAGAACTGTAAGAAATTTTGCAGAAATGCTCCCTGAAGCTTTTGGAGTGGAGGCATTTAATTTTAATAAATTATTGAGTGGAGCAAAGCAACGAAAACCACGCTGGAAAAGAGTTATGCGAATAGAAGAAAATGAAATGGGTGAGCTGTTGGGACAATTGTATGTAAAAGAATTTTTTAATGAGACTGCTAAAAAAAGATATTCAGACCTTGTGGAATCTATTCGTGAAGCATACAAAGAAAGAATACAGAAGCTTACCTGGATGAGTGACAGCACAAAGCAAAAAGCGCTGATAAAATTGGCTGCCATAAAAAAGAAAGTTGGGTATCCTGATAAATGGAAAGATTTTTCAGCGATGCAAATTGGGACTGAAAGCTATGTGCAGAATGTTATCAAGGCAAATATGTGGTGGCATGATTATTACCTGAATAAATTAGGAAAACCGGTTGACAGAGATGAATGGGAAATGTCTCCGCAAACATATAACGCTTACTACAATCCCAGTAATAATGAAATTGTATTGCCAGCAGGAATATTTACAGTGCCCGGCTACCGCGATGAAGATCTTGACGATGCCACAGTATATGGTTATACAGGCGCATCAACCATCGGGCATGAAATTACCCATGGCTTTGATGACCAGGGAAGATTGTATGATGAGAAAGGAAATTTAAAAAACTGGTGGACAAAAAATGATTCTACCGAATTTACTAACAGAGCGCAGATGATAATTAATCAATTCAATTTATACGAACCGTTGCCGGGTTCAAAAATTAATGGTAAAGCAACACAGGGAGAAAATATTGCAGACCTTGGCGGCATATTGTTAGGCATGGATGCTTTTAAGAAAACTGAACAATATAAAAAGAATGAAAAGATTGCCGGCATCACTCCTATGCAAAGGTATTTTCTTGGATATGCTTTGGGTTGGTTAGGGCAGATAAGGGATGAAAGTTTAAAGAACCGTTTAATGACTGATGTACATTCTCCTGCCAAATACAGGGTTAATGGTCCTTTTGTAGATGTTGATGAATTTTATACAACCTTTGGTATTAAACCG
>JADGPX010000285.1 GCA_017882215.1 Chitinophagaceae bacterium
ATTACTTCTGCTCACAGCCCAAAAAATCGATATCTATTTCGGCGCTTTAAATGCAGGATTATCATACATCTTTTGATTGAAGAGATAATATTTTCCATCCTTATAATTTTTCCAGTACCTGTTGCCTAACAGGTCGTAATACAACCTGCCATCAACGGCTTTTTTTGCCGCCTTATCATTAACCACAATTGCATTAGGTATTATATCTTTTTTTGTTGGTGTAAAATTCTTTTTTCTTACAACAACAGAATCGCTTTTGTTTGGGATGACATTATTATTTTCAGAAGGTTGTATAGTTCGTTCAGGTGTGTGTTTTTTGCTGCAGCTGTAAAGTAATACGGTTATTAAAAAAAGAAAAGTAAACAAATATTTTTTCGACATAAGGTATTTATTTCAACACCTTATATTCAAAAATTCTACCAGAAATTGTTAAACTAAAATATTACACTCAGTTGGCAAAAGCTAAAGCCCGACCCCACTGCAAGCGAGATACGCCATAATTATCTTAACGCCAATTCCTCCTTCTATCCATTGTGATGGATGAAGAATTTTATAAGTTTAATCTGAAAAAGATTTTTTATTTATAAATGTTTGAATTGGTCCAACAAGAGCACACCAATAAGTCCTAAAATTGATACCATTGATTCCATCATTGTCCAGGTTTTGAAAGTTTGTTTTAGGCTTAAGTTGAAGTATTCTTTAAACATCCAAAAGCCGGTATCGTTTACATGGGAAAAAAATACACTACCGGCTCCAACAGAAAGAACCATCAACTCGGGAGATACGCCGGTTGTTATTAATGGAAGTACAAGTCCTGATGCTGTTAAGCCAGCCACTGTTGCCGAGCCTAATGTTATTCTTAATAAGGCGGTTATCATCCATGCAAACAATAAAGGCGAAAGCTGAAGGTGCAACGCTATCGTCTTTACATGTTCACCAATTCCGCTATCAATCAGTACTTGTTTAAATGCTCCTCCTGCAGCAATGATCATTATAATCATTGCTATGCCTTTTACTCCCTCCACGCAAGATTCCATTGCTTTAGAAACCGAAATTTTTTGTAAGAGTATAGTGAATAGAACTGCAATTAATAATGCTATTGTAGGATCAGAAATAAAAGCAAAAAAAGCCCGGGCAGCAGTGAAGCCATGTATATTTAAAGCTATCGTTCCGGCAGTGATTAAAAATACAGGAAGCAAAGCGATGGAAAAACTTTTAACAGAAGAGGGCAATTTTTCTTTTTCTTCAAAAGTGAAAGAAGGATGAGTAATATGCCTGTCTTTAATATTAATAATCAGCCGTGGAAAGATGATGCCTGCGATGATGGCTATAGGAATGATAATGATAAAGCCATACAACATGGTTATACCAATATTGGCATGAAAAATAACTGCTAATGCAACCGGCCCCGGATGTGGGGGAAGAAAACAATGTGTAACTGAAAGTGAGGCTGCCATGGGAATACCTACATAAAGCTTAGGTAAGTTAGTTGCCGAAGCAAGTGCAAGAACAAGTGGAATTAATACTACAAAGCCGGCATTATAAAACAAAGGGATACCTACTAAAAATCCGGTTAGCAAAACTGCCCATTGAATATTTTTTAGTCCGAATGATTTAATAAGAGCTATCACTATTCGTTGCGATACACCTGTATCTTCTATAAGTTTTCCCATCATTGCACCTAATGCAAGAATTAATATTACGCCTCCTAAAGTACCGCCCACTCCATTTGTAATAGAAGCTATGACTTTTGCGGGAGACATTCCAAGAAGAATGCCTGTAACGATGGATGTAATCAGCATCGCAATCATTGGGTTAAGCTTCTTGATAATAAGAATTAATAGAAGAACAACAGCAAACAGAACGATCAGCAATTGCATATTAATGATTGAGGCTATGAAGTGCATGCATTGAATCTTTAAGACTATGATATAAGCCTTGAAAGATCTTAAAATAGTTATTATACATTTTATGATTAGAAGAATCAGGCTCTATAAATTCCATATTTGTTTTGGAACTTAATACATTGTAATCCTTAATAAATTTCATTGTTTTTAATCCAAGGTAAGCAGCGCCAATTGCTGAAGCATCGTTAGTGTGAACAATGCAAATTCTTTTTCCTGTTATATCTGCCAATATTTGCATCCACGTTTTTGAAGCAACAAAGCCACCGCTTACATTCAGTTGAATGATATTATCTCCATTGGCTTCTATAGTTTTTAGCACATCATTTAAAGCATAACAAACTCCTTCAATAATGGCTCTTGAAAAGGTAATTTGAGAATGATGCGTTCTCACACCAAAGAAAGTACCACAGCTTTTAGCATCCCAATGCGGAGCACGCTCACCATTTAAATATGGAAGAAATATTAGTCCATCCGCACCAGGATTAACTTTTTCAATAACCTGAAAAAAGCGTTCATAGTCTTCAGTGGTAAGCGTTTTTTTATCAAGAAAGTTTTTAAGGAACCATTGTACAACGTTTCCTCCATTATTTATGGCTCCTCCGCAAATAAATGTGTCCTCATCCAGTTTATAATTAAAGGTCATTGCATCATAATTATAAACCGGTGTTTTACTCATCATCCTTACAGCCGCACTGGTTCCAATGGTTACTGCTGCTTCATTTTTGTTCATTGTAAAACTGCCCACATTTGCAAGACAACCATCGCTGGCTCCAATAATAAAAGAAACATCGGCAGTAATGTTCAAAAGGCTTAACAGGCTTGCATTACAATTGCTGCGGGTATACCGGGTACTTACAGGTATAGAAAGATTTTCATGATTGATCCCTGCAAGTTGCAGGCTCTTTTTATACCATTGATTAGTTTCAATATCAAATAATCCTGTTGCCGAAGCAATGGAAATATCAATTTTAAATTCGTTGAATAACCTGAACCAGATAAGCTCTTTAATTGAAATGAATTTATAAGTCTTGTTAAACAAATCTTCGTCATTTTCACGCAGCCAAATGATCTTACATAAAGGAGACATTGGATGAACAGGTGTACCTGTTTTGCGGTATATATCTTCACCGGATGAGGATACTCTTATTCTCTCTGCTATATCTGCACTTCGTGCATCTGCCCATGTAATCATGTTTGCTAAAGGAGTTCCATTTATATCCACAGGAATGAGACTATGCATTACACTACTTAAACAAATAGCTGCAGGTGATTGCTGTAACTTTTGTACCTCGCTTTGTATACATTCAATAAATGCCTGCCAGATGAGTTCCGGATCTTGTTCTGCAAAGTCTTTTTCAGAAATATGAGTTTGATAGTGTGTGTAACTAACAGAATAAGTTTCTCCAATGTAATTTACTGCAACACTTTTAATGCTGCCAGTTCCGATATCTATCCCAAGAATATATGGTTCAATCTTATTTATTGTATTTTCCTTTTATAGTTATCAATGATAGATAATTATTTTCAAGTTAGCAGTATTTGTGAT
>JADGPX010000286.1 GCA_017882215.1 Chitinophagaceae bacterium
TTAATAGTGTTTACACTGTTTACAATTATTTTTTTTAAGAATGAAACTCTAAGAACAAATCATTTAATTGGATTTTGTTTCCTGATACTTGCTGTATATTTTATTTTTAAAAAATAATTTTTAGCCTTTAAGTGAAAGAAAATCAAATTGATCAGTTAGTTTACAAACTCTACAACCTCACACCGGAGGAAATTAAAATTATTGAAGACAGTGTAAAATAAAAATTGCCCATTTTTAGATTGCTTATGAAAAAATTATTTAAAGCATTTCGGTCAGAAAATTATTTAGCAGCAACATTACAGTTTGGCAGTTGGATAACCCTTATCCATCCAATCTGTTTTTATATTATGTGGCAGGTTTAACAAATAGTAATTAGTAAACTTCATTTCTTTTAATACCTCAATTGCAGGACGTACATTGGGACAATGTTCAAAAGGACAACAGCCACAATACACAACTATTTTTGTTTGCTTTGGAAATTTGCCTAATTCCTTTTTTAATTTATCAAGATTAGCTTTATCCTTCACCATTCCTATGTCAATGGAATGAGGTATTGTTGCAGCAGGGCCAACACTAAATATTACAGGAATTATTTTTTGAGTTTTTATTACCGATGCTAATTCTGACGGCTCCATCAATTGCTTACTTGTCCAGTTGGGGGGATTTTGAGCCCAAATGTTCTCAGTGAAAAGAAATAAACCTGTTATGAAAAATAACTTTATGATTATAGCTTTCATTTTTAAAATTTAGGTAAAGATAAAATAAGATTATAATACTTGCACCATCATAAGTTTAATTAAGGTTTCTCCCGGCAGATACTTCACAATTAGAAAATCAAATTGATCAATTAGTTTACAAACTCTACAACCTCACACCGGAGGAAATTAAAATTATAGAGGAGAGTGTAAAATAAACAAAACTCAATCTTCTTTTTCATTCTTTGTTACTTAGTTCGGAGAACACATTGTAGCGGTTAATCTTCCCTTTTTTTACATGCCGGGGTCTCCTATAGGAGACCCCGGCAGAACACCAAGGCATTCATTTCATGTTAAAAGGTTCTACATGAACCAAAACATTTATAACCCTTAAACTGCTCTCAAGGATGGCATCTTTTACCAAATGAGCAATGCGGTGGCCTTCGGTAACGCTTAACTTACCATCTACCTCAAGATGTATGTCCACATAATAATCAAACCCCATCTTCCTTACGTAGCATTTTTCTATACCTTTTACCTGGGGAACAGCCGCTGCTAATTCTTTTAGCTTCTCCACAATTTCATTAGAATGCGCTGCATCCATAATTTCTGCTAATGCGGGCCTAAGTATTACTATGGCATTATAAAAGATTAGTGCGGAAGCGACAAGTGCCGCCCAATCATCCGCGCCTTCATAACCTTTGCCTCCAATCAAGGCAATCGAAATTCCGATAAAGGCGGCGACGGATGTAATGGCATCGCTCCGGTGATGGTGTGCATCTGCTTTTACTGCCTGGCTGTTTATTTTTTTACCAATGTTAAAAACGTAGCGAAACATGGTTTCTTTAATAGCAATCACAATCAAAAGTATCCATAAAGTAAACCCTTTCGGCATGGCATGAGGTGTTCTTATAAAGGCTATAGAATGATAACCAATCCATATAGCAGCGCCAATTAAAAAAAGAGAAACAACGATTGCTGCTAATGGCTCTGCCTTTCCATACCCGTAAGGATGTTCTTCATCGGGTTTTTTTAATGCTATGCGTAACCCCATCCATAATAGCCCGGAACTTAAAATATCGGTACCCGATTCGGTAGCATCGGCAATTAATGCATAAGAGTGTCCTAAATAACCGGAAATACCTTTTACAAAAACCAGTACAACACTTACTGCAATGCCAAGCAAAGTGGTTCTAATTGCGGTAACAGAAGGATGAATATCAATATGATCCATAGGAATGTTTATGTGGTATTTAGTTGATATTAAGTTACTTTGTTTAAAAAAAGTATAAGTAATTTTTAGTAGTTAATGCAGCTACTAAGTAAATGTACAAATCTATTTTTTACTCAAGCAGAAACGGACACTTGCCTAACTAATGGGAACTATATCCCAGGCATTAGGCTTGCAGTGGGGATTTGTAATATGTTCTCTATTGGGCGGTATAGTGTTACTGGTAACTGTATTAGTAGCTCAAAAGCCAAAAAAGATACTTTACAATTAGAAAATGAAATTGATCAATTAGTTTATAAACTTTATAACCTTACACCGGAGGAAATTAAAATAATTGAAGACAGTATCATGTGAGCATGTATATTTTATTTCCCTTTATCCTCTTCACATTCCTGCAATTCCACCTCTTTTATTTTTGCTTCAATTCTTTCCTTTTTCATACCTACCCGTATAAAGCCAAACAAGCTCATGTAAATATTTGCGATCCACACAAGTGCAAAAAATGCAATGATGTATCCACGCCAGTTATTGTAAAGCAGGTGATACCCGGTAATGATCAAAAAGAACAAGGTTATATAATGGCTAAAGCAATATTCGCAGGTAAATAAATAAAAGCATTTTCGTTGCAACAGGTTCTTGCATTCTTTTGATTTTTTCTCACAAAATTCTCTTGGCTCCCTGAATACTTCCTCATGTGTAATTGTCCATGCAATGCATGCTATGGGCAAAGCCATAATAAAAAGATAAATGATCTGGTATTGTAACGTCAATGACATTCAAAAAAAATAAACAGTATATAGCGTACTGCAAATCTAACTGAATTAAATATTTTTCATACAGCTAATAACTAAAAAAAATATGCATCTAACCAAACAGTTTCATTCTGTAACAAATGGAGTCCTTACAAACTGTCAGGTGAGGACACCTGGCAGGAAGAAGGTAAAAATGTAATAAAAAAAACACAGGACACAAGCGTTAATAATGCCTGATATCCTGTGCTTTTGGGTTATTCCTGCAGATGTTTTTACTTAACAGGAATTATATCAATAATTACCGTTCTGTTGTAAAAGCGTTCTTCGGGAAGATTATTTTCAAATGGTGCCATGCCTACATCTTCACCAAATCCGTAGGTTTCAAATTTAACTCCTTTCTTTCCGGCACTTGATAAGGCATGTTCAATGATTTGCTGAGCATCCATTGCTCTGCGATTAGATAAGGAAAGGTTATATTTTTCCTCTCCAATAATATCGGTATGACCATGAATAATAACAGTTCCGTTTTCAGAAATAAGTGGCGTTACAATATCAGTAAGAAATTTTTCATAAGTAGCAATCGTTTCTGATTTATCGAAATCGAACAGGATACTGTAACGTAATCCCTCCTCTTGTTTAGAATCATCCATTTTCATCAAACTAACAGAACTTTCTTTCTTAACGGAATTGCCGCTTTTTGTTTGCCCCAGCATCACAATTGTATAGTTACCCTGTGTGCTGTTGCCTAAAATAGTTTTTCCTGAAACAGATG
>JADGPX010000065.1 GCA_017882215.1 Chitinophagaceae bacterium
CCACTGTAAAAAATTACATCATCCGGCAATACAAATAATTTTTGTTTAATACTGCTTATTATAGTTTGATGATCCGCCATTGGTATGTCTGTTCTGCCAATGCTGCCATTAAATAAAACATCACCACCAATAATAAATTTTTGAGCTTTACTATAAAAACAAATGCTACCGGGTGAGTGCCCCGGTGCATGAATTATTTCCAATTCATCTTCTCCCAAAAAAATCTTATCTCCTTCGTTTAAAAAAATAAATTCTCCCTGGTAATTGTCAAAAGGCATATCATACATAAGCCCCGATGTAGGTGCAAACTGTAATACAACTTCTTCATTTGGATGCAAATGCAGTTTAAGGTTATAATTTTCTGCGATAAATTTATTTCCAAAAACATGATCAAGATGGCAATGGGTATTAAGCAGCATTTTGGGGGTTAATACGTTCTTATCTATAAATGCTTTTAATTCCTGCTGCTCTTCGGGGAAGTAACAGCCGGGATCAATAATAATGCATTCATTTTTTTCATTGTAAAGAATATAGGTATTTTCCTGTATGGGACTGAATGTAAAAACTTTAATCTTTAACATAACGTAAATTATAACTGATCTAAATTCATTTTACTGATTAACCCGAATCAATTAATTTTAGGAATAATATAAATAACAACATGCAATATCTAACGAATCAATTGGTGAAAAAAATTTTTCTCTTTATTTTATCTTTTACAACGGTTTCAATTTCTATTGCACAGGTAAGCAGTGTTGAATATGGAAAGAACCGTCTTCAATTCAAAAAATTTAAGTGGCAATATTATCAAACCCAAAATTTTAATACTTACTTCAGCCAGAACGGGCAGGAGCTTGCTAAATATGTAGCGCAGGTTGCTGAAAAAGAATTGCCCGGCATTGAAGCCTTTACTGAATACAGCTTACAGCGCAGGGCAAACATTGTTATCTACAATAGTTTTAATGATATGCAGCAAAGCAATATTGGCATTGGTATCGACTGGCAAAATACCGGCGGTGTTACAAAGCTGGTTAATAATAAAATGCTCGTTTATTTTAACGGCGATCATAACGACCTGCGCAAACAGGTAAGAGAAGGACTTGCAAGAATACTAACCGAAAATGTTTTATTTGGAGATGACCTTGGAGAATTTGCCGGCAACCAGGCATTATTAGATCTGCCCGAGTGGCTTACTGACGGGTACATTGCTTATGCAGGACAAAACTGGAGCACTGCGCTGGATGATAATCTTAAAAGCGAAATGCTAAGTGGCAAGTACAGCAATTTTTACCAGTTTGCTTTTGACAGGCCTTTATTGGCAGGTCATGCTTTTTGGTATTATATTGAAGAGCAATATAAAAAAGAGAACACCACTTATTTATTATACCTGGCCCGGGTTTATAAAAATTTAAACAAAGCTTGTCTGCAAATTGCCAAGAAGAAATTTAAAGCTGTGCTTGCAGATTTTATGGATTATGAGGGAACCAAATATGATAAAGATATCTCCCGCCGCAGAAATTATCCTAAAGGAACAGAGATTACAAGTGTTACCATTGGCAAACGCACAGACTACTTTCATTTTAATGTAAATCCTAATAAACGCAATGGCTCATTTGCTGTTGTACAATATAAAAAAGGGCAGTATAAACTTATCTTAAATGAAGAAGACCAGGACAAAGTATTGTTGAAATTTGATGTACGCAGCAATGCCAATGAGATAAATCCTAATTATCCTATGATGGCATGGGATGGGCTTGGTAAAAGGCTTGCAGTACTTTACAGCGAGGAAGGAAAAATAAAGTTATTTGTGTATGATGTAGTTATAAAAACCAAACCTTACACAAGAGACCTCACCCAATATTTTGACCAGGTACAGGATATTAAATACATGCTGGATTACAAGAGGCTGGTACTTTCTGCAGTTAAAAATGGTCACACTGATATTTTTACTTACGATATTGAGAACGATAAAGTAAAGCAGATAACCAATGATGTTTATGATGATCTTGATCCATCTTATGTATCTCTTCCCAATAAAGAAGGAATTATTTTTTCAAGCAACAGGCCTGAGCCTTATGCAAAAACTGCTGATACAGTTTTACCAAATAACCGTTACAATATTTTTTTGGTAACTGATTTTAATACCAATAAGCCTGAGCTAAACAGAATCACCCAACTTACTAACTTAAAATTTGGCGATGCCCGTTATCCAACACAATACAATTCATTACATTTTACTTTTGTAAATGATGAAAATGGAATTGGCAATCGCTATGCAGGTTTCTTTAGCTCACAAAGAGAAGGCCTTGATACATTGGTTGTAATAGGTGATGATATCCTCCGCAATCCTACTGCAAAAGAAGTTGATTCATTGTTAAGAGCAAATAAAAAACAGGATGTTGATACAATTGCGGTTGTGTCTGTATCAAAGGACTCTGCCTATATTTTTCCATTGACCAATTATGCCAGCAGCCTTCTCGAAACAAGGATAGCAGGAGAAAATAACCAGGTTAGCGAAGTAACAAGGCAAAGTGATGATAAGATATTATACAAATTAAAAATTGATGAGAATACATTGCGGCGCAGGAATGTGAACACTCCTCCTACTGCTTACATGAAACGGATATTACAGCAGGATAAAATTTCGAAGGGACAGGAAACAATAAAAAGAGACAGCACTAAAAAGCAGGAAGATATTTTCCAGAATGAATTTGGCGATGAAAAGAAAGATACTGTCAGCAATATGAGGAAAGATTTTAATGGAGAAGCCCCGGGCAAACCATCTGTTTTATCTACGGCAAAATTGTTTGCATACAAGCCACCAAAATTTGCAACAGATTATTTAGTTAGTGGATTTAATAATTCGGTTTTGGTAAACCGCTACCAGGCTTTTCAGAATGGACAGGGACCTATACAACTTTCATCAAGCACACCATTAAATGGAATTATAAGAATCGGTATCTCTGACATTATGGAAGATCTTAAATTTTCAGGCGGCTATCGTTTATCTACTAATTTAAAAGACAATGACTGGCTTTTTCAATTTCAAAATTTGAGAAAAAGAATTGACTGGGGATTTACTTTTTATAGAAATGTACAATCGGCATCTAACGGAAAACTTATTGCTAATCTTTACCAGGCAAGTGTTATATATCCATTTGATGCAGTAAAAAGTTTGCGGTTAAACTTTGGTGTAAGGAGGGATAGATTAGTTTTCTATGCCTTTGATCCAACTACTTTGGATATACCGGAAGAAAAAACTTTGTACGGATTGGTACATCTGGAATACGTTTATGATAATACATTAAATCCAGCGCAAAATATATGGAATGGCACACGGTATAAAATTTATATGGATGTAAACAGAAAATTAAATAACACATCCGTTACCGGCAAACAATATATTTTTAATTCAGGTTTTGATGCAAGAACATATTACCCAATTTACCGCAATTTTATTTGGGCAGGCAGAGCGGCAGGCGATTTTAGCTGGGGCAATCAAAAACTTATTTATTATTTAGGAGGAGTGGATAACTGGCTTATGTTTGGCGATAATGTAAAAACAGATAATAACGGTCAGGTAATAAAATATCGCTATTTTAATCCTAACAATCCTCCTGACCCTAACACTAATTATGCTTTTCAATCTTTAGCGGTTAACATGCGTGGCTTTATTCAAAACGTTGCCAATGGCAATAATGCATTGGTAATAAACAGCGAATTCAGGTTACCCGTGTTTACTACCTTGTTCAGCAAGCCTATTAACAACGCATTCCTCAGGAATTTCCAGATCATACAATTTGTAGATCTGGGAACTGCCTGGAACGGAAGGTATGATAAGCTGGCAAGACCCAGCGTTGTGTATGGCAATCCTCCTGTTCAGGTTAATATTAAAGCCGGAGGCATTGGTCCATTCCTTGGTGGCTATGGCTTTGGCGCAAGAAGTACATTGCTTGGTTATTTTATAAAAGCAGATGCAGGCTGGCAAATGAACGGTTTCTTTAAAGGAAAGCCTATCCTTTATTTTAGTATGGGATTGGATTTTTAAAAGATGAAAAAATTAATGCAAATGCCCTGTCTTTAATGCAGGGCATTTTTTTAGGATAAAGAAAGATTTTCAATTTGTTTTCTCAGCCACCCATTTCCACCAAAAAGCTGTACACGTTGTATACACAAACATTTGGTAAAGGTCATCAGAAACTGAATGCCCGTTACGAACTATAGCTATATAAACAGGCACTAAAAAAAGTATAGCCAAAAAAGTAATCAATATACCCATTGGATGAACAGGCAAATAGATCCATACAAATTTTTTAAACCAAATTTGTTTCATAAAAAAATTTTTATTTATTTAAAATTAAGAGGCATTAATTTTTTATGTGTCAGGTTATTTAAATGAAACCCATGGTTTTATAACAGAGATAGCAGCGATCTTCATTTTATAAAGTATTTAATGACTAATGCAATTTTGGGAAGAAAAATTATACATCCTATTATAAAACTTAAGATTGATACAAGGCATACTGCACCTGCCGCAATATCTTTAACCTGCTTTATTACAGGATGAATTGATTCGGTTACAATATTTGAAAGTTTTTCAATAGCTGTATTTATCATTTCAAGACTTAAAACTAATGCAGAGCAAAAAAGTACAGCAAGCCATTCAGAAGCTGATATTCTGAAAACAATTCCTAAGAAAAAAGTTATTGCGGCAATAACTAACAGCATCCGAAAATTTTTTTCAGAAACAAAACAATGTTTTATTCCCTGCAACGCATATTTAAAAGATTTTAGAAATCTCATAGAATTTAATAATGATTAGCAACGGCAGTTTTTGCCTAATGCGTAAATAAATAAAGTTACCAACAGTATACCTGAATAGCTCAGGCTTTTCTATCCAGACATTCAATAATAATATTGCATGCCTGTTTAATTTCTTCATTTGAAATTACGAGCGGCGGTACAATTCGTAAACATTGAGGAGCAAACAAAAACCAATCGGTAAAAACTGCTGGTGAGGTGTCAGGCGACTTGGAGTCGCCAGACACCTGAAGCAAAGCATCAATAATTTTTTTATTGGTCTCTGCATTTTCAAATTCAACCGCAATCATTAATCCTCTGCTTCTTATTTTTTTTATCCTTGAATGAGATAAAAGAGAAATAAATAGCTGCTCCTTTTCTTTTACAGATGCGACAAGATTATCATCTAATAAAACATTCAGTGCAGCTAAGCCTGCAGCACAACAAACGGGATGACCGCCAAATGTATTGATATGACCGAGCACAGGATTATTAGTTAGACAATCCATCAATTTTTTATCAGCGATAAAAGCGCCCAGAGGCATTCCACCCCCCAATGCTTTACCCAGCAAAAGAATATCCGGAACTACATCAAATTGCTCAAAAGCCCAAAGCGTACCGTTTCTACCAAAGGCACATTGAATTTCATCAAGCACTAAAAGCGTTCCCGTTTCATTACATCTTTCTCTTAATGTTTTTAACCAATTATTTTCAGGAATAACTACTCCGGCTTCTGCCTGGATAGTTTCTGCTATCACGCATGCGGTTTGTCCGGTTATTAACCCAATATCTTCAAATGAATTAAAATTTAAATGCAATACATCAGGTAATAACGGGCGGAACGCATTTCGCCAATACTCATCTCCCATTATACTTAGAGAACCTTGCGTGCTTCCATGATAAGAATTTTTAAAAGCAACGATCTGTGTTCTGCCGGTGAAGCGCTTTGTCAGTTTCATAGCGCCTTCTGTAGCTTCTGTTCCGGATGCTGTAAAAAAAACTGAATTGAGCGAAGCAGGTAAATTATCAGTAAGCAGTTTTGCATAAGCAGTTTGCGGTGAAAGAATCAATTCGCCGTTTACCATAACATGTAGGTATTTATCAAGCTGATCTTTTATTGCTTCAATAACTTTTGGATGGCGATGACCCACATTACAAACACTGATTCCCCCAATAAGGTCAATATATTCTTTGCCGTTTACATCCCACATTTTACAACCTTCGGCTTTTACAATTTCAAGACACAAAGGTGAATCAGAAGTTTGGCCTACATGATTAAGAAAAAGCTGGCGGTTGGTAATACCCCCTGCCCCCGTGAAGGGGGAATTGAGAACTTCATCGTTTTGCATGAGTGCAAATGTCGTGAAGAAAACAGGATATTTGTACAGAAATATAGATGCTGAATAATGCTGAAAAAGTACAAGTGAGTGACACAACGATGATGCCCAAAGAACTGATGTTGGTAACCAAAAAAAATAAAAAATGAGTTTAATTCTTTCTGTAAAAGGTGTGCTGCCGCAGTTTGGAAATAATTGTTTTATTGCGCCCAATGCTACGATAGCGGGAGATGTTGTGATGGGAAACGACTGCAGCATTTGGTTTAATGCGGTAATAAGAGGAGATGTAAACAGTATACGACTTGGTAATAAGGTAAATGTGCAGGATGGTGCTATTATACACTGTACGTATGAAAGTGCGAAGACGGTGGTAGGAAATAATGTGAGCATCGGACACAATGCAATAGTGCATGGATGCGTTATAGATGATAACGTGTTGATAGGCATGGGAGCAATTGTGATGGATAATGCTCATGTAGGGAGTAATTCTATTATTGCGGCAGGTGCAGTGGTGCTTGAAAATACCATAATTGAACCCGGAAGTATTTATGCAGGAGTACCTGCAAAAAAAATAAAAGATATTCCTGAGGAAATGATAAGCGGCGAAATAAAAAGAATCGCAAATAATTATGTGATGTATGCAGAATGGTTTAAGTAGAGTTTGTAGTTGGTGCCCGCCCGGATGACACGGTCGGACGGGGTTTTTAGTTTGTAGTTATAAGTTAACAAATTATTGCACCACCCTTATTTAGAATTTTGCATCATAATATTATATTTAGTAAATGAAAAAAGTTCTTTTAGTTGTGATGCTTACTTATCTACTTTCGGGGTGTTCTATTTTTAGAAAGAATGTAAAATATGGCTGCCCGACTGATGGACGCAATGTAGGAGCAGGGAAAATAGCATCAGGAGATCCTAAATCAATAAAAGCAGCAAATAAGGCAAAGTACAGAGGCGGAAGAACTTCTTATTAAAAAATGCGTTTAATATCCATACTTAAAACCAATAACAATGTGTTATCATTTAAAAACCAATTATGGCGGCACAGAAGCTGTAATTGATGACAACTGCGGCATTTCAAAATTTTATTTGATTGCCAATACCCTCACGGATGAATTAGAGGTAACTTTTTTAAACCAGGTAGATGATGCAGATACTTTAGACTGGGATTTCCAGTATAAAAATCATTATCTCACTTTGCACTACAATATTTTTAATGGTGTTTCTATTCTTCCGCAAAGCCATAAGGGAAAGAAAAAAGAAAATAATGCTGTGATTGAAATTGCAAATTTTTTAGAAAGAAGAGCATATTAATTCGTGAAACGTCAAACGACAAACGTGAGATTTCACGTCTCACCTCTCACGTTTCACGAAGTACTTACCACGTTTTTTCCTGTATACTTTCAAGAATAGTTAAATAACTCACATAACGGTCCGTTGCTATACCTCCCGAATTCACTGCCGCCTTCACCGCACAACCTGGCTCATTAATGTGCATGCAATTATTAAACTGACAATCATTTATCAAAGCCCGCATTTCAGGAAAATAATGAGAAAGTTCCTGTTTGGAAATATCCATTAAAGCGAACTCTCTTAGCCCCGGCGTATCAATAACTTTACCGCCAAAACCTGCCTGTCCGGTAGGCAGGGGAAGATCGAACATTTCTGCAAAGGTTGTTGTATGAAGCCCCTTGCCGCTCCAGCCGCTAACATCCTGTATTTTTAATTTCAACTCAGGGAAAATAATATTTATAAAAGAAGATTTACCAACACCGGAATGACCTGACAACAGCGTTACTTTATCTTTCAATAACTCTTTCACTTCTTCAACACCAATATTTTTTTCTACACTCATTGCCATCACTTTGTATCCAATGGTTTCATAAATATTTTTTACTTCTTCAAATTTTTGTTCTTCTTTTTTTTTGTGCAGATCAGTTTTATTAAAAACAATTATAGATGGAATATGATATGCTTCTGAGGTTATAAGAAAGCGATCAATAAAACCCTGTGAAGTTTTTGGATCTTTTAAAGTTGCAAACAAAAGAGATTGATCAAGATTTGAAGCAACAATATGGTGCTGGTGTTTGTTATGCGGAGATTGACGGGTAATGTAGTTTTTTCTGTCAATGATTTTAGTGATAATTACCGATGCTTCATCTTTATTTTCCATCTCAATTTCCACATGATCTCCAACAGCAATAGGATTGGTAGAAGTTATATCATCAATTTTGAACTTGCCTTTTATACGGGAATTAAAAGTTGCTCCATCCTCACTTTTAACAACATACCAGCTACCAGTAGATTTGTAAACGGTTGCCTCCATGGCAGTAAAGTTATAAAGGTTTAAAACGTTTAAGGTTTAAAGGTTTTAAATAGAGTAAATATTTATGGGAATTTTTTAAAGACAGTGAATCTTAATAATACTTCTAAGAAAAGAAATAACAATGCAGCAAAAACAAAAGGATAGAATTTTTCAGAATAACGATGAAAAGTAGTTATCTGAACTTTGGATTTTTCAAGCTTATCAATTTCATTATAAATATTTTTGAGGCTTGCATTATCCTTTGCTCTGAAATATTTTCCTCCGGTTTCATTGGCTATAGATATTAAAAGCTTTTCATCAATAGCAACTTTTTCATTTTGCATAACAATGCCCATTGGTGTGCTAACCGGAGTTGGGGCATAACCATCTGTACCAACACCGATGGTATATACTTTTACTTTAAATGCTTTTGCAATTTCTTTTGCAGTAGCAGGGTCAATCAAACCTCCATTATTTATTCCATCAGTTAATAAAATTACCACCTTACTTTTAGCAGTGCTGGTTCTTAAACGATCAACGCTTGTAGCAAGCCCCGAACCAATAGCAGTGCCATCTTCCAGCAATCCATTTCTTATTTGCTCAATTTGTGATTTTAATACTTCGTGATCAGTGGTTAAAGGACATTGCGTAAAACTTTCACCCGAAAAAATTACAATTCCAATCCTGTCCGTCATCCTTTGGTCAACAAAATCCTCTGCAACTTTTTTTGCTGCCTCCATCCGGTTAGGCGTAAAATCCTGTGCCGTCATACTACCACTAACATCAATGCATAAAATTATATCCACCCCTTCACCCTCTGTAAATTGTTCATCATTTTTTGTTTGCGGACGGGCAAGTGCAATTATTATACAACTCAATGCCAGTAAGCGAAGAACAAACGGAATATTATGAAAAACATTCTTCCAGGAGGAAATATTTTGTAAGCCACTGATTGATGAAATATTAACTGCTGCCTGCTGATCACGACCTTTTAATATTTTCCAGGCTATTAATACAGGAATTAATATCAGCAGGTAAAAAAACCGGGGCTGCCCAAAACTTATATTTTCAAAATAGTCAAATATCAATGTCTTTATTTAAGATTTTGATCTGTGAAAATTAAATTATCAATTTGCTCAATAACTTTTTTTGTATTGATCAACGCAGATTCACTTTCAGAAGTTGGCGGAAAATATTTAGCAAACTTAACAGCATCTGTCATGCGAAGAGAACCTGCAATTAAAAAAGTATCCGCCTTTGAAAGCAGTGTATCATTTAAGGATAACAAAACTTCAGAAGAGGTAAGATTGAGTATATTTTTTTGCATTTTCCTGGATAGATACCTTTTAAAAATATCTATTAGCCTTGTATGAAACTGCTTTACATCTCCTTTGTATAATAGCTGTTCTTTTTGCAGTGCATCCAGTGATTGCATAGCTTCATCAAATGGTGATAGTTTTGAATTAAAAACCGATGCAGGTTTTTTTCTTCTTTTAAAATATTTTACCAGGTATACTACCAATACAACTAATAAGATAATAAGAGCGGCCGCACCAGCCCAAATCAACCATGGCACTTCATCTTTTACTTCAATAATTGATTTAATGTCGTGAAAAGTTTGTGTACTATCGAGCGGGGAAAAAGAAACGTTTATAGGAATTGAATCTGTAAATAAATGTATAGTACTATCATCAGCTAATGGATCAAAATTTATTGCTAAAGCCGGAATTGTATTTATGCCGGAATCAAAACTGGTAAGTGTAAGCGTTTGCCTGCAGGTTAATATTCCATTGCTTTCTATAGAATCAATCTTACCGCGATTTACAACTTCAAAGTGACTGAAGCTATCAGGAACATTGAACCAGCCTATGTTATAAGCGTTAGCAGGAAAACTGGCTTCAACACTGTATTGTAGCTGCTCACCAATTAAAATTTGTCTTTTATCAACAGCCGTTTTTAAGGAGGGCGATTGAGCAGAAGTAAACTGTACACTTAATACAAAAACAAAGCCTATAAAAAATAAGATTCTTTTCATTCTCCATTTATTAATTACCTGCTATCCTCTCTTAATAAAAAATTGTTGTAAAATTTTTACATAATCCTCATCTGTACGTATATGCAAAAGATCAGCGCCTGCCTTTCTGAATATAGATTTACAAAGAGCGCTTTGCTCTAAAAAATGTTGCTGGTAATTATATTGCACCATTGCATTACCGGTATCAAGCCATTTGGCTTTACCGGTTTCAAGATCCTGCACCTGCATCATTCCTATATCTGGTAATTGCATATCCATTTTATCATACACTTTCAAACCGATCACATCATGCCTGCTGCCGATCACTCTTAAATTGTCATCATACTTATCGTCCAGAAAATCACTCATTATAAAAGCAATACTTTTTTGCTTTGATGACCTGTTAAAGAATTTCATTGCCTCATTCAGGTTTGTGCCTTTGCGTTTAGGTTCTGCCGTCAGCAGTTCCCGTACAATATATAAAGCATGTTGTTTCCCTTTTTTAGGAGGAATATATTGCTCCACTTTATCACTAAAAAATATCACTCCTACTTTATCATTATTATTGATAGCGCTGAAAGTAAGCACTGCGCCAACTTCCGTAAGCATATCCTTCTTTCGCTGATGAACAGTGCCAAACAATGCGCTGGCACTAACATCAACCAATAAAATAACGGTAAGCTCTCTCTCCTCTTCAAACACTTTTGTAAAAGGATGAGAAAATCTTGCGCTTACATTCCAGTCAATAAACCGAATATCATCTCCGTGAGAGTACTCTCTTACTTCTCTAAAACTCATACCACGACCTTTAAAAGCAGAATGGTACTCACCTGTAAACATCTGCGCAGTAAGCTTTCTGCTGATTATCTCTAACTCTTTTACTTTCTTTTGTATGTCGGGAATGGATAACATTTAAAATTGACAGTTGTTAGTTGACAGTTGTCAGCCGTCAGATTATTTTAAATCAGATTTCTCATAATAAGAAATCAAACCATTTAATATTCTTGCACATTCATCAATATTTTTAGAGATAATTTCAAAGTCAGGTGTTTGAAGAATTTCTATCATTTCAGCAATATTTAATAAAGTCTCAAGCTCATACAATGAACCCCGTGAAATATGCAGGAATTGAATTGTATCTTTTTTATAATTTCTTCCAATTCCTTCAGCAATATTTGCAGGTATGGAAACAGCTGACCGCTTAATTTGAGATGTAAGGCCATATAATTCTTCTTTAGGAAAACTTTTTACAAGTAAATAAACTTCTTTTACTAATTGCATTGATTTTTCCCAACCCTCTAAATTTTTATATGATTTCATAATGTATTTTTTTAGGTGAATGAATATTTCTATAAATGGTAACTATCAACTGACATCTAACAACTGACATCTATGGCACATTCACCACTCTTAAAATTTCCCCAATAATCATTTCAACTGTTATATTTTCTGCTTCTGCCTCATAGGTTAAGCCAATGCGATGACGTAAAACATCCCTGCAGATATTTCTTACATCTTCAGGAATTACATAACCACGCTTGTTTAAATATGCATAAGCTTTTGCTGCTAACGCAAGATTGATACTTGCCCTGGGCGAACCGCCAAAACTTATGAGTGGCTTTAGTTTCGGAAGATTATATTTTTCAGGATAACGGGTGGCAAAAACAATATCTAAAATATAATGCTCTACTTTTTCATCCATATAAACCTGTCTTACCAATTCCCTGGCAGTTAAAATTTCCTGTGTAGCAACAACAGGATTTATTAATGCCTGCTTCATACCCTGCACGTTTTGCCGAATGATATTTTGCTCTTCAGTTTTTGTAGGGTAATCAATTATCACTTTAAGCATAAACCTGTCAACCTGCGCTTCCGGTAATGGATAAGTCCCTTCCTGCTCAATTGGGTTTTGTGTCGCCAAAACAAGGAATGGTTCTTCAAGATTGTAAGAATTATTTCCAATGGTTACCTGTCTTTCCTGCATCGCTTCTAATAAAGCGCTTTGCACTTTTGCAGGCGCACGGTTTATCTCATCTGCTAAAATAAAATTGGCAAAGATGGGACCTTTGCGAACTACGAATTCATTTTTCTGCTGGTTGTAGATCATTGTGCCGGTAACATCAGCCGGCAAAAGATCAGGCGTGAATTGTATCCTGCTGAATTTTGCATTAACGGTTTGTGCAAGCGATTTTATAGAAAGC
>JADGPX010000287.1 GCA_017882215.1 Chitinophagaceae bacterium
CATTCATCAGCATTAAATTTTCCATTTTATGCTGCCGGTTATTTACAATTTTATCATGATGAATTATAGCAAGGGTAGGAGCGATAACCAATGAAACAATACTCATCAGCTTTATTAAAATATTCATAGATGGACCTGAAGTATCTTTAAACGGATCACCAACAGTGTCACCTGTTACTGATGCTTTATGCGGTTCAGAACCTTTGTAATAAGTTTCACCTTTTATAACAGCACCTTTCTCAAAAGATTTTTTTGCATTATCCCATGCACCACCGGCATTGTTTTGGAACATTCCCATTAAAACACCACAAACTGTTGCACCGGCTAAAAAAGCACCAAGCACTTCCGGTCCAAAAATAAATCCGATGATCAATGGCGAACCCAATGCAATAGCGCCGGGTAACATCATCTTTTTTAAAGAAGCATGAGTAGAAATAGCAACACATTTATCATATTCAGGTTTGCCGGTTCCTTCCATGATTCCCGGAATAGTTCTGAATTGCCTGCGTACTTCTTCTACCATTGCCATTGCAGCCTGACCTACTGCACGTATTGCAAAAGAAGAAAAAATAAATGGTATCATTCCTCCTACAAATAAACCAGCCAAAACATCTGCTTTGTAAATATCAATACCGTCAATACCGGCTATCCCAACAAAGGCGGCAAACAATGCCAGCGCAGTTAATGCAGCCGAAGCAATTGCAAAACCTTTACCTGCAGCGGCTGTTGTATTTCCTACTGCATCCAGTATATCAGTTTTTTCACGAACATCTTTTGGTAATTCACTCATCTCCGCAATACCACCTGCATTATCCGCTATAGGTCCAAATGCATCGATAGCCAATTGCATTGCGGTAGTTGCCATCATACCGGCAGCAGCAATACCAACACCATACAATCCTGCACATGCATAAGAACCATAGATACCGGCAGCTAAAACCAATATTGGGAACAATGTACTTTCCATACCTATTGCCAATCCCCCAATAACATTTGTAGCATGACCTGTTGAAGATTGACGGACAATACTCAGTACAGGACGTTTACCTATAGCAGTATAATATTCTGTTATTAGACTCATTAGTGTACCCACTGCAAGGCCTACAGCTATTGCACCAAACACACCATTCTTTGTAAAATGAAAATTTCTTAACACCATATCAGTATCAGGCAATAACCACATAACCAGGAAATAAGATGCAATTGCAGATAGAATTATAGAACCCCAGTTTCCCATATTCAAAGCTTTTTGAACAGCAGTCGTATTCAACGGAGCTGATTCAGAAATCTTCACAAAAAAAGTTGCTACGATAGAAAATAAAATTCCCATAGCAGCAATTAACATTGGCAATAAAATAGGAGCCATACCACCAAACCTGTCAATGGATATAGTTTCTCTTCCTAAAATCATTGTTGCCAAAACAGTAGCTACATAACTTCCAAAAAGATCAGCGCCCATACCTGCAACATCACCTACATTATCACCCACATTATCTGCAATAGTTGCAGGGTTACGTGGATCATCTTCAGGAATGCCTGCCTCTAATTTACCAACCAGGTCAGCGCCCACGTCGGCGGCTTTTGTATAAATACCTCCGCCAACTCTTGCAAACAATGCAATACTTTCTGCGCCTAAACTAAATCCTGTTAATATTTCAATGGTGCGTTCCATTTCAACAGAATCAGCAAGGGAGTGCGGTGCAAAAATTGCTTTTAAAATAATAAATAATCCGCCTAATCCTAAAACGGCTAATCCTGCCACACCAAGCCCCATTACACTTCCGCCGGTAAAAGAAACATTCAATGCTTTTGATAAACTTGTACGTGCCGCCTGCGCAGTACGAACGTTTGCTTTGGTAGCAGTCCTCATACCAATGTACCCTGCCAAAGCGCTAAAAAAAGCGCCAACCACAAACGAAAAGGCAATACTCCAATGGCTGTTAGTATTTGAATATCCCATAACAGCTAACAACAAAGCGCCGATTACAACAAAATAAGAAAGTATCTTCCATTCGGCTTTTAAGAATGCCATAGCGCCTTCTGCTATATATGCGCTGATCTCCTGCATTCGGGGAGTTCCGGCATCCTGTTTTGATATCCATGAAAACTTTATAAACGTGTACAACAATCCAACAATAGCCATTGCCGGAATTACATAGATCAACTTATCCATACGGTTATTACTTAATTTTTTGGGTGGCAAAAATAGGGTAAATACGGCTAAAAAATTCAAGTGATTTATAACAGATAAAGATTTATCACTTAATTATTTAAAGCATAAATGAAGAATAAACTTATAAGAAGGATTAAATTTTATAAATAATTATAAATAGAAAAAATTATTAGTCATAATAGATATAACCTTACTTTTTTACAATATTCAACAAATATTTTTCAAAAAAAATTTCACTGCTCAGCACTTCAATTTTTGAAAAATAAAAATCCTCAACGTCTTCAGTAATGATACAGTTACATTTATTTTCAACTGCTGAATAATATTCAAGCCCATCTTCAAAATCATTTACAGCCGGATTATTAAGAGATTGCAATACAGTGCTTTTGTTTGCTGAAGCAATACTTAAATGATCACACAAAATTTGTATTCTTTTTTTTGCTGAAGAACTTTTATATTTTTTCTCTGCAAAGTAAAATGCAATGGCTAAGCATACTGGCGAAGTAAATAAAGTGAATTTGCTTTTATCTGCAAGACTAATTATCCTGGAAGTAACAGTGAATAATGGATATTCTTTGTTTAAAACAGATACCAAAATATTTGCATCAAGAAAAATCCTCATTTTTTTGAGTTGAAGTATTCAGCTTTAGCAGATTTTCTTGTTCTTCCAGCTTTTGTTTGATATACTGCCTCGCCTTCAGCAACCTGCTTTACCCAATCTGAAATAGGGAAATCTTCTAAAGAATTATAATTGTTTGCAGTAACTTTTTTCAATAAGAATTCTATCAGGCGTGACAGACTGATATTATTGTTTTCAGCATATTTCTTTGCTTTGGAAATAATATTTTCATCAAAGCTTAAGGTTATTTTATTATCCATAACTATAATTTAAAAGTAAAGATAATAATTTTATACTACAACAAAAATATTTTTATACGTACAAATTTAATCTGCGAATGAATAAGTGATCTTACTTATATAATTTTCCGGTAGTTTTTTCAACAAAGCTATCAGGAAGAAGCCAGGCCATAAATGCTCCAAGCTTATTTGTAAAGCCTGCTATCACTTCTGTACGTTTTTTAAACATTGCTTTTACACCAATAGCAGCAACTTTTTGGGGAGCCATATTTAATTTATCTGCCAATTTTAATACCTTTTCATTAACCTGCGCCCGGTTAGCCCAATCAGTATCTGTAGG
>JADGPX010000002.1 GCA_017882215.1 Chitinophagaceae bacterium
ACCAGTGACCAGTTATCGGTTATCAGATAGGAGTTACCAAATAACTAATCACTGATTACTGATCACTGATAACTATTTTTTATTCTTAGCGTATAAATCATTCAGCCCATTAATTACATCTGAGGTAATGTTTAATGCACTGTCTTTATAAAACATAAAACCAGGTTCGTAAGAAAAAACATAATCGTACCTGCCATCATTGTTATACACTTTCAAAAAATTCTGAATTCTTGTTAAAATATCTTCTTTCATTTTTGAATTGGAATTGTAAAGCGCATTATCCAGATCCTGCTTTTTTGCCTGCAGACCCTGCTGCATTTGGTTTATCTCTTTCATAGCTGCTTCCTGCTCCTGTTGGTTCATGGTTGCGCCTTTTTGCTGCAGCATCATTGCTCTTGCCTGGTAATGTCTTTGCAAATCAGCTACTTCATTATTACTTGCAGCCTGCTTCTTCTCAAAGTCAGTTTTTAAAATTTTATAGTACTCATAGCTGCTTTGTAAAGAATCAAGGTCAATATAAGCAACCTTGTTACCATGATGCGTACTTGAATCTTTACAATGTTGAGCGTTGGCTACAGAAGATATTTTTGATGAGGAAAACTGAATGTAATACAAATACCCAACTAACAGTAATAAAACAACATTAAGAATTAAGGAAAAATTTTTCATGCATAAATTTTTATTAGGTAGAGCAAGATAAAGGAAAGAATAAAATGTGAAAAGTTAAAAAGAAGAAGATATTTTTTGTTGCCGGTTAATTAACTTTTGGAAACATTTTGTGGCGACACTCCGTTCAACATTTACAGTTTTGGTGATCGAATTAATTTGGCGTAAAATAGAATTAAGTTTGTTGGGCAGGCGACCAACAAGGGCGAATAAAAAAAGGAGTAAGAAAAAATCTTACTCCTTAATCATTAAATCATTTATATCATTACCATCATTGGTTATTCTTCCTCATCAAATGTCATTGCTTCTTTAGAAGTCATCAGCAATTCATATTCTTCCTTACTTCCAACAATCATGTTATCAAAATCACGCATGCCAGTACCAGCCGGTATCGGATGACCTGTGATAACGTTCTCTTTCAATCCCATCATCTCATCTGTTTTACCCTGTATTGCGGCAGATGATAATACCTTTGTTGTTTCCTGAAAAGATGCTGCAGATATCCAGCTATGCGTACCAAGTGAAGCTTTTGTAATACCCAGCAGCAACGGTGAAGATGTTGCCGGCCTTGCATCACGGAACTCAGCGATCTTTTTATCAGCACGGCGTAATACAGAATTTTCTTCCCGTACTTCACGAAGTGTAACAATTTGTCCGGGTCTCATCTTAGTACTGTCAGCTGCATCAATAACAACTTTTTTATCAAATATCCAGTCGTTCTCAACATTAAAATCGTAACGGTCTTCAGTATCTCCTTCCAGGAATTTTGTATCACCGGCATCTTCGATAGTTACTTTACGCATCATCTGCCGAACGATAACTTCAATGTGTTTATCATTTATCTTAACACCTTGTAAACGGTAAACTTCCTGTATCTCGTTCACCACATATTCCTGTACTGCAAACGGACCTTTGATTGACAAAATATCTGCGGGAGCAATTTGCCCGTCGGACAAAGCAACACCTGCTTTTATAAAGTCACCATCCTGTGCAAGTATCTGGCGGGTAAGAGGAACAAGATATTTTTTAACAACACCATCTCTTGCTTCAACAATTATTTCCCTGTTACCACGCTTAATGTTTCCGAAAGAAACCACACCATCAATTTCAGAAACTACTGCAGGGTTACCGGGGTTTCTTGCTTCGAATAATTCTGTTACTCTTGGCAAACCACCTGTTATATCTCTCAATTTACCAAGCACACGTGGAATTTTTACAACCACCTGCCCTGCTTTTACTTCCTCCTGCTCTTCCATGATAATGTGAGAACCTACCGGTAAATTATATGCCTTACTTTCTTTTTTTCCTTCGATGATCAATGAAGGAATTCTTGCTTTATCTTTTGTTTCAATAACCACTTTTTCTCTATGACCTGTCTGCTCATCAGCCTCCTCACGGTAAGTGATACCTTCAACAATATGCTCAAACTTAACATTACCATCAATTTCAGAAACAATAACATTGTTGAACGGATCCCATGTGCAGATCACATCGCCTTTAGTAACTTTCTGCCTGTCTTTTACATTTAAGGTTGCACCGTAAGGAACGTTGTTTGTAATTAACAAACGATCATTCTTCACATCCATAATTCTTACTTCACCTGTACGTCCGATTACTACTTTTGTTTTTGTTTTTGTTTTATCATTAGCAACTGCATCAACAGTTCTTAACCCGTCGAACTGAACAGTGCCATCAAACTTTGCAGTTAATGTTGATTCAACAGATGCAGAACCTGCCACACCACCCACGTGAAATGTACGTAACGTTAACTGTGTTCCCGGCTCTCCGATTGATTGTGCTGCAATAATTCCTACTGCATCACCACGCTGTGCTGTATATCCTGAAGCCAAATTCTTACCATAGCATTTTACACAAACACCACGCTTTGCTTCGCATGTTAACACAGAACGGATCTCAACACTTTCAATACCAGCTTCATCAATCTTCGTTGCTATTTCATCGGTAATTTCAGTACCAGCTTCTGCAATTAACTCATCAGTTAAAGGATTGAAAATATTGTGCAAAGATGTTCTTCCTAAAATTCTATCGAATAAAGGCTCGATGACATCTTCATTATCTTTTAATGCTGAAGTTGCAATACCTCTTAAAGTTCCGCAATCCTCATCAAGAATAACAACATCCTGTGCTACGTCAACCAATCTTCTTGTAAGATAACCTGCATCTGCAGTTTTTAAAGCTGTATCTGCCAAACCTTTACGGGCGCCATGTGTAGAGATAAAATATTCCAATACATTCAATCCATCTTTAAAATTGGAAAGGATCGGATTTTCAATGATCTCACTTCCGGTGCTGCCGGATTTACGTGGCTTAGCCATCAAACCTCTTATACCTGCCAACTGCTTGATCTGTTGTTTAGAACCTCTTGCGCCGGAATCAAGCATCATGAAAACAGAGTTGAAGCCTTGTTTATCTGCTGCCAATTCACGTATCAAAGTTTCAGTAAGGCGTGTATCAACACGGCTCCAGATATCAATGATACCATTGTATCTTTCGTTATTTGTAATTAAACCTGAATTATAGTTATCCCAAACCTCATCTACCTCACCAGTTGCGTTATCAATCATATCCTGCTTTGTATCAGGAATGATAAGATCGTTAATGTTGAATGACAATCCACCTTTGAATGCCATGCGGAATCCAAGTGTTTTAATATCATCCAGAAACTTTGCAGTGGCAGGAATGTTTGTCCATTTAATGATGTTACCAATGATTTCTCTCAATGCTTTTTTAGTAAGCAATGCATTAATATAGCCTGCGCCTTTGGGAACATGCTGGTTAAATATCACACGGCCAACTGTTGTTTCAACTAATTTCTTTTGGAAAGTGCCGTCATCATTACGAACATCTACTTTAACTTTTACATGAGCGTGCAGATCAATTTGCTGTTCGTTATAAGCGATGATAACTTCTTCAGGAGAATAAAATGATTTGCCTTCTCCTTTAACTTTTACTTCTTTGGTAGATTTTTTTCCTTTGGTGATGTAATATAATCCCAATACCATGTCCTGTGAAGGAAGGGTTATTGGGGTACCATTCTGAGGATTTAAAATATTATGAGAAGAAAGCATTAATACCTGTGCTTCCAAAACTGCCGCATGGCTTAATGGAACATGCACAGCCATCTGGTCACCATCAAAGTCAGCGTTAAATGCTGTAGTTACCAACGGATGCAATTGTATCGCTTTACCTTCAATTAACTTGGGCTGGAAAGCCTGTATTGACAAGCGGTGCAGGGTTGGAGCTCTGTTCAACATTACCGGGTGACCTTTCAAAATATTTTCAAGAATATCCCAAATGATCGCTTCTTTTTTATCAACTAATTTCCGTGCACTCTTCACGGTTTTTACAATACCTCTTTCAATAAGTTTGCGAATAATGAATGGTTTGAACAATTCTGCAGCCATATCTTTTGGCAAACCGCATTCGTGCATTTTTAATTCAGGACCAACCACAATTACAGAACGACCTGAATAATCAACACGCTTACCCAAAAGGTTCTGGCGAAAACGTCCCTGTTTACCTTTCAGTACATCACTTAAAGATTTTAATGCTCTTCCGCCTTCGGCTTTTACAGCGTTTGATTTACGTGAATTATCAAATAAAGAATCAATCGCTTCCTGCAGCATACGCTTCTCATTTCTAAGAATTACTTCAGGCGCTTTGATCTCTAATAATCTTTTTAAACGATTGTTACGAATGATAACACGACGATACAAATCATTAAGATCAGATGATGCAAAACGACCACCATCCAATGGAACAAGTGGACGAAGCTCAGGTGGAATAACAGGAATGTATTGCATTACCATCCACTCAGGACGGTTGTTAATTCTTGTGTTAGCATCACGGAAACTTTCTACAACGCTCAAACGCTTTAGTGCATCTGCTTTACGTTGCTGTGAGGTTTCGGTAGCTGCTGCGTTACGCAAATCGAAAGACAACTGATCAAGATCAATTCTCTGCAACATATCATGCACAGCTTCCGCACCCATTTTAGCAATGAATTTATCAGGATCTTCATCAGGCAAATGCTGGTTATCTTTTGGAAGTGTATCCAGAATATCCAGGTATTCTTCTTCAGTTAAAAGATCACTATAATTCTGTCCTTTATCAGCACGGATCCCGGATTGTATCACTACAAATCTTTCATAATACACGATGGTCTCTAATTTCTTAGAGCTCATTCCCAATAAATAACCGATCTTATTTGGAAGAGATTTAAAATACCAGATGTGAACAACAGGCACCACCAATTTGATGTGACCCATTCTTTCACGACGAACTTTTTTCTCTGTAACCTCAACACCGCAACGGTCGCAAACAATACCCTTATAACGGATACGCTTATACTTTCCGCAGGCACACTCATAATCTTTTACAGGACCAAAAATCCTTTCGCAAAACAAACCATCTCTTTCAGGTTTGTAAGTACGATAGTTAATAGTTTCGGGCTTTAAAACTTCACCGTAACTTCTTTCTAAAATAGAATCAGGCGAAGCCAAACCAATTGTAATTTGAGAAAACGTTGGACGTGGACGATTTTCTTTTTTGATCATATTATTATTTCGCTTTTAGCTTAGAGCTGCGAGCATTGAGCTCTAAGCAATTTTACTTAATTAATTTTCTTACTCACAGCTTGCAACTGTAAGCTCATGGCTTTGATTATTCAAATTTAAGATCCAATCCTAAGCCTCTTAATTCATGAACCAATACATTAAATGATTCAGGAACACCTGGTCTTGGAATATTATCACCTTTAACGATCGCTTCGTAAGTCTTCGCTCTTCCGATAATATCATCTGATTTTAAAGTCAACAATTCCTGCAGAATGTTTGATGCACCATAAGCTTCCAAAGCCCATACTTCCATTTCACCAAATCTTTGACCACCAAATTGTGCTTTACCACCAAGAGGTTGCTGGGTAATTAAGCTGTAGGGTCCGATTGAACGGGCATGCATCTTATCATCAACCATGTGGTGAAGTTTTATCACATAGATAATTCCAACCGTTGCTTTCTGATCAAAACGATCTCCGGTTTCACCGTCATACAAATAAGTATGACCGAATAATGGAAGACCTGCTTTAGCAACCTGCTCTGCAATTTCATCAACAGAAGCGCCATCAAAAATTGGCGTTGCGAATCTTATTCCCAGTTTTTCACCTGCCCAGCCGAGAACAGTTTCATATATCTGCCCCAGGTTCATACGGCTTGGTACACCGAGTGGATTTAATACAATATCAACAGGAGTTCCGTCTTCAAGGAAAGGCATATCTTCCTGGCGAACGATCTTTGCTACGATACCTTTATTTCCGTGACGACCTGCCATCTTATCTCCCACTTTAAGTTTACGCTTAACAGCGAGATAAACTTTAGCAAGTTTTAAAACACCGGCTGGTAGTTCATCCCCGATAGAGATGTTGAATTTTTCTCTCTTATATCTTCCTAACTCTTCGTTGTATTTAATGTTGTAGTTGTGCAATAACGTATTGATGTGATCGTCTGTTTTTGCATCACCGCTCCATCCCAAAGGATTTACATTTTGAAAATCAATGTTAGCAAGGTTCTTAGCAGTTATCTTAGCGCCTTTTCCAATCAATACTTCACCAAAATTATTGCTGATACCGGCTGAAGTTTTATCTTTTAATAGAGTAAGGAGTTTGCTTATCAATACTTCTAAAAGATCGGTTTCATTCTTCTCATGTGTCTTTTCAATTTTTTCTAAAGAAGCTTTTTCTTTAACTTTTCCGTTCTTATCTTTCTTAGCCCTTTGAAATAATTTTTTATCAATAACAACACCTTCTGTTCCGCTTGGCGCTTTTAAAGACGCATCTTTTGCATCACCGGCTTTATCACCAAATATTGCTCTTAATAATTTTTCTTCAGGAGTTGGATCGCTTTCACCTTTAGGGGTTATTTTACCAATGATGATATCTCCTTCTTTTACATGAGCGCCAATTCTTATAACACCATTCTGATCCAGATCTTTGGTAGCTTCTTCACTTACGTTAGGAATATCAGGGGTTAATTCTTCCTCTCCCAATTTTGTATCACGAACTTCCAATTCAAATTCATCAATATGTATAGAAGTAAACAAATCTTCTTTCACTACTTTTTCGCTGATAACAATAGCATCTTCAAAGTTGTAACCCTTCCATGGCATAAATGCCACTTTAAGATTACGACCAAGCGCTAATTCACCATCTTTTGTAGCATAACCTTCAGTTAAGAAGTCACCTTCTTTTACTGCCTGACCTTTTTTAACTGCAGGACGAAGGTTAATGCAGGTTGCCTGATTCGTTTTTATAAATTTGGTAAGCTTGTAAACAATTAAGTCTTCATCAAAGCTTATCAATTTTTGTGTTTGATTTCTGTTGTAGCGAACATGAATTTCATTAGCATCAACATATTCAACAACTCCATCTCCATCAGCATGAATTTGGATTCTTGCATCACGTGCAGCCTTTGCTTCCAATCCTGTACCAACAATCGGCACTTCGGGACGGATCAATGGAACTGCCTGCCGTTGCATGTTTGAGCCCATCAATGCACGGTTAGCATCATCATGCTCAAGGAAAGGAATTAATGAAGCACTTAGACCAACAATTTGGTTTGGTGCAACGTCCATGTATTCAACTTCATTCTTATCCAGGATCGGAAAATCACCAGTTTGTCTTGATTTTACTTTTTCCTCAATGAAATTTCCTTTCTCATCTATCTCTACGTTTGCCTGCGCAATTTTTTTGGTATCTTCTTCTTCAGCACTTAAGAAAGTTACTTTTTTCATATCCACTTTACCATTATTTACCTTATGGTAAGGTGTTTCAATAAAGCCCATTTCATTGATCTTTGCATGCACACAAAGTGTAGATATCAAACCAATGTTTGGACCTTCAGGAGTTTCAATTGTACAAAGACGACCATAGTGAGAATAGTGTACGTCACGAACCTCAAAGCCTGCTCTCTCACGACTCAAGCCACCGGGTCCTAGCGCTGAGATACGACGCTTGTGCGTAATCTCTGACAATGGATTTGTTTGATCTAAGAATTGAGATAACTGTGATGTACCAAAGAATGAATTGATAACAGAAGATAATGTTCTTGCATTAATCAAATCTACCGGAGTAAATACTTCGTTATCACGAACGTTCATCCTTTCACGGATGGTACGTGCCATACGTGCAAGACCAACACCAAATTGAGCATATAACTGCTCACCCACTGTTCTTACACGACGGTTACTTAAATGATCAATATCATCAATCTCACTTTTAGCATTGGTTAACAACACTAAATATTTTATGATAGCGATGATATCTTCTTTGGTTAATGTTTTTTTCTCAATAGGATAATTTAAACCAAGCTTTCTGTTGATCTTATAACGACCAACTTCACCAAGATCATAACGCTTATCACTAAAGAATAATTTATCGATAATACCTCTTGCAGTTTCATCATCTGGTGCATCAGCGCCACGCAATTGACGATAAATGTGCTGCACCGCTTCTATCTCACTGTTGGAAGTATCTTTATTTAATGTGTTGTAGATAATTGCATAATCACCGCTCACTTCTTCTCTTTGAATGAAAACACTTTTTACATTCAACTCAAGAATCATTGCTACATTTTCTTGATCAAGAATGGTGTCTCTTTCAAGAACGATCTCATTTCTTTCAAGACTTACTACTTCGCCGGTATCTTCATCCACAAAATCCTCTACCCAGCTGCGAAGCACACGGGCTGCTAATCTTTTACCAAGATTTGCATTCAACGTTTTTTTATCAGCCTTTACTTCTACTGCCATTCCAAATAATTCCAAAATGTCTTTATCAGTTTCATAACCGATAGAACGCAGTAAAGTGGTTACAGGAAATTTCTTTTTGCGATCAATGTAGGCATACATCACATTGTTAATGTCTGTAGCAAACTCCATCCATGCACCTTTAAAAGGAATTACTCTTGCTGAATAAATTTTTGTTCCATTGGGATGTGTTGACTGACCAAAGAATACCCCGGGAGAACGATGTAATTGAGAAACGACAACTCTTTCGGCGCCATTGATAACAAAAGTACCACGTGGTGTCATGTAAGGAATATTTCCTAAGAAAACATCCTGAACAATGGTTTGAAAATCCACATGTTCTTCATCGTTACAACTAAGGCGGAGCTTGGCTTTTAAAGGAACAGCATAGGTTAATCCTCTTTCAATACATTCTTCAATTGTGTAACGTGGAGGATCAACAAAATAATCAAGAAACTCCAATACAAAAATGTTACGGGTATCGGTGATAGGAAAATTTTCCTTGAACACACGGAATAAACCCTCAACATTTCTTTTGTCTGGTGTAGTTTCTAATTGAAAAAAATCTTTAAATGATTGGATTTGAATTCCAAGCAAATCGGGAGTCTCTGCCAGATGTTCAATTTTTCCGAAGTTGATTCTTTTGGCAGGAGCTACTTTAGTTGAAGCCATATTGTAGTTAAAACTTTTAAAGTGTAGAAGTGCCTATAACCGGATTTAAAAACAGGCATAAAGCCACCAATCCGAAATTAAAGGAGTGCAAAAGTAAGGAAAATTATCCAAAAATTTAATAACCAATTCCTAATTGATAAGAATTTAATTTATTTTTTGTATTATTCTCTATTTTCTGCAATTTATTATCAACGTATAAAAGCCAGAGATTGCTCCCCGGCTTTTAAAGCTTCTTGCTAATTAATTATTGAATTTCTACGTCAGCACCAGCTTCTGTAAGCTTATTCTTAATTTCCTCTGAAGTGGCTTTATCAACACCTTCTTTTATTGGTTTTGGAGCGCCATCAACTAAATCTTTAGCTTCTTTTAAACCAAGACCAGTAAGCTCTTTAACGATCTTTACTATGCCTAATTTATTAGCACCAGGAGATTTAAGAATAACATTGAAAGATGTTTTTTCTTCAACTGCCGCTGCACCTCCGCCACCATCAACTTCACTTGCTACAACTGAAACTGCTGCCGGTTCAATACCATATTCTGTTTTTAAAAATTCAGCTAATTCCTGAACTTCTTTTACTGTTAAGCCTACTAAGTTTTCAGCTAATTGTTTTACGTCTGCCATGATTGTTGTTTTTTTTCCGACTTCTTATCCCGAAGCTTCGGGATCCGCCGGATGGTTTATTAAAAAATTATTTAACCCTAACCCTAAAGGGGAATATTTAGGGATGATCTATTTAATAGGGATGATCTATTTAAAATAAAAAATTCAAATTTAAACATAACACTTTAAGCCCCTTCAGGGGTTTGGGGTGTTCTATTTTGTAAAGCACCTAACACTCGCTGAATTGGTGCCTGTAATAAACTGATAACTTCACTAATCAATTCATTTTTAGTTTTGATCTTAGTTAAAGCTGTAAGTTGGTTATCTCCAATAAAAATATCGCCATTAAGAAAAGCAGCTTTTAAAACGGGCTTTTCTCCATTTATTTCTTTACGAAAACTGCTGATGATAATTGCCGGCTCTTTAGGGCTTTCACTAAACATTAATGCAGTTACTTTATGCAATGAATCATAAACACCTGCATACTTTTCACTATCTAAACTTTCCAATGCTTTTTTTATCAATGTATTTTTAGCAACCTTTACTTCAACCTGTTTATTAAAACAATGCCTGCGTAAATTTGTTATTTGCGCTACAGATAAATTTTCTGTATCTGTAATATAGAAGTTAGTATACTGAGAAAACTTGCCTTTCAGCGCTTCAATTACTTCTTGTTTTTCTTCTCTTGTCATAAAAATATTTTTAGATGGTTTGTGAATACACAAACCTTGGCGAATTAAAATTTAACTCTGTACAGATTTTGTATCAATTACAATACCCGGGCTCATTGTACTAGCCATACTCAATCCTTTCAAATAAATTCCTTTAGAACTTGAAGGTTTTAATTTCATTACAGTATTGATAAGTTCCTGGCTATTTGCTTCAATCTTTTCCGGAGGAAAACTTACCCGTCCAATAGAGGCATGAATAATTCCTACCTTATCAACTTTAAACGAAATTTTACCGCCTTTTACATCATTAACTGCAGCAGCTACATCATTTGTAACAGTTCCTGTTTTAGGATTTGGCATAAGATTACGAGGACCTAATACTTTACCCAACCTGCCAATTTTAGGCATCACAGAAGGTGTAGCAACTATTACATCAACATCTGTCCAGCCACCTTCAATCTTTGTAATAAATTCATCCAAGCCTACATAATCAGCGCCGGCAGCCCTTGCAGCTTCTTCTTTATCAGGAGTGCAAAGCACCAATACTCTTTTAGTTCTTCCTGTACCATGAGGTAATGAAACTGTTCCTCTTACTGCCTGGTCTGCTTTTTTAGGATCAACACCTAAACGAATATGCAGATCAACTGAACTATCAAATTTTGTTGTATTAACTTCTTTTACCAAAGCAGATGCTTCTTTAAGAGAATAGGTTTTGTCTTTCTCTATTTTAGCATTGGCAACTTTTCTTTTTTTAGTGATCATTTTTTAATATTTTTTGCCGTGTTAAGGCAGATGTTGTAATTAATTTTCCCAGGGAGCTTTACCTTCAACAGTTAAGCCCATACTGCGTGCTGTACCTGCAATCATACTCATTGCGCTGTTAAGACTGAAAGCATTGAGATCTTCCATTTTATCCTTGGCAATTTCTTCTACCTGTGCCCAGGTAACTTTACCAACTTTTGAGCGATTGGGTTCTTTACTGCCGCTTGCAATTTTTGCAGCATCTTTTAATTGTACTGCAGCGGGAGGAGTTTTAATTACAAAATCAAATGATTTATCACCATAAACTGTAATGAGAACAGGAAGAACTTTTCCCTGTTTATCCTGTGTTCTTGCATTAAATTGTTTGCAGAACTCCATGATATTGATTCCTTTGGAACCGAGTGCCGGACCGATTGGCGGTGCCGGATTAGCTTGTCCTCCTTTACATTGGAGCTTAACAAAGCCTGTTACTTCTTTTGCCATATTTTACTTTTTTGGTGTTAGCGTGGCGCTTTTAGCGCCACTCCCAATAACAATCCCGAAACTTCGGGACTAAAGAACTTTTTTGGGAGGGCAAAGGTAGGGAAATAATTTATAATTTAATAATTGATAATGGAGAATTTTAGAAAATACTTCTAAAACAAAAGCCATCTTTTTAGATGATCTTAATTATACAATAATTTTAATTACCCTAATTTTTCTACCTGCATATAATTTAATTCCACAGGTGTTGCTCTTCCAAAGATTTTAACCTGAACTTTTAGTTTCTTTTTCTCATCATTTACTTCTTCTATCACACCATTAAAGTCGTTGAAAGGTCCATCAATAATTTTAATTGTTTCACCAATAATGAAAGGCTCACTCATCTTAATACCGCTTGCATCAGCCATTTCATCAACCTTACCAAGCATTTTATTTACTTCTGCCTTACGAAGAGAAATAATGTTGCCTTTTGAACCTTTACCATCAGTTAAAAAATGCATTACATTACTGATGTTGCTAAGGTGCTGAACCATTTCATCAGAAAGTTTTCCGTTCTCCACTTCTATCATTACATATCCTGGATAGAAATTTCTTTCTCTCATTACCTTTTTACCATTCTGTACTTTATACACTTTCTCTACAGGCAAAAATATTTGTTTTATAATCTTATCCCATCCGTTACGAATGATGTCTTTATCTAAATACTCTTTTACTTTACGTTCCTTTCCACTAACCACTCTCAGCACATACCATTTGCTTTCCTTTTCAGGGATAATTTCCTTTTCAGAAGTAGTTTCATTTGCTGATCCTTCATTTTCAGGTATTGCTTCTTCAACCTGGTTTGTTTCTTCTATATTAGTTGTTTCTTCCATTTTATTTAAATAAAGAATAAATAAATTTTAGTATTCCGCTAATGCCAAAGTCCATAACCCCAACGATAGCTGTTATAAAAAGAGTTGCCACTAAAACGATCATGGTAGACTGTTGTAATTGTTCCCAATTTGGCCAGGTTACTTTTTCTCCCATCTCTTTATAGGAGTCTCTTATGTATGCTGATATTTTATTCATAATTAATTTTATTTACCGGGCACGGGCACAAGGATTCGAACCCTGATCAAAGGTTTTGGAGACCTCTATTCTACCATTGAACTATGCCCGTATTAAAAGTCAATAGTCATTGGTCAATTGTCACTGGAAGTCCTAATGACGGTTGACTAATGACTAATGACGTATACGAAATTACAATTTTATTTCAGAATTTCTGTAACCTGTCCTGCACCTACTGTACGTCCACCTTCACGAATTGCGAACTTCAATCCTTTTTCCATCGCAATTGGCTGAATCAACTTAACAATAAGGTTTGTATTATCACCTGGCATAACCATTTCAGTTCCTGCTGGTAATTCAACTTCACCTGTAACGTCAGTTGTACGGAAATAAAACTGAGGGCGGTATTTTTGGAAGAATGGAGTATGACGTCCGCCTTCTTCTTTGCTTAATACGTAAACCTCACCTTTAAATTCAGTATGCGGAGTAATTGAACCCGGCTTGCAAAGTACCATACCACGACGGATCTGGTTCTTTTCAATACCACGCAACAATAAACCTGCGTTATCTCCTGCTTCACCTTCGTCCAAAAGTTTTTTAAACATCTCAACACCTGTAACAACAGATTGTAATGGCTTTTCCATCAAACCTACTATTTCAACAGCATCACCAACTTTAATCTTTCCTCTTTCAATACGACCAGTAGCAACAGTACCACGGCCTGTAATTGAAAATACGTCCTCAACACTCATTAGGAAAGGCTGATCAACCGGACGGGGAGGTAATGGAATATATGTATCAACAGCTTCCATTAATTCATCAATCTTAGCAACCCATTTTGCATCGCCGGCTAAAGCACCTGTTGCAGAACCCTGAATGATAGGTGTATTATCACCATCAAATCCATAAGAAGTTAATAACTCACGAATTTCCATTTCTACTAATTCCAACAATTCAGGATCATCAACCAGATCTACTTTATTCATAAACACAACGATACGAGGAACACCTACCTGGCGAGCCAAAAGAATGTGTTCTTTAGTTTGAGGCATAGGACCATCTGTAGCAGCAACCACTAAGATTGCGCCATCCATTTGAGCGGCGCCTGTGATCATATTCTTCACATAATCGGCGTGACCCGGACAGTCAACGTGTGCATAGTGGCGATTAACCGTTGAATATTCCACGTGAGCAGTATTAATAGTGATACCCCTTTCTTTTTCTTCAGGTGCACCATCAATCTCATCATAGTTTTTCTTTTCTGCCAAACCTTTTTTAGACAAAATATCGGTTATAGCGGCGGTTAATGTGGTTTTACCATGGTCAACGTGACCTATAGTACCAACGTTAACGTGGGGTTTATCCCTTTTAAAATTCTCTTTTGCCATTTTATTTGTTTTTTAATATGTGTTTTAAAAATTATGTTACCAGCTTAATATTCTTTCATCATCTTCATTGGTGTCGATTTCTTGTACATCAGTTCTTTATTCATCAATTAAAGTCATTAGGTCAATCAAGAAATCAATGACAAATGACTTATTGACTTTTAGCGAGAAGAGCTGTTGATGAGAATTGAACTCACGACCTCTTCCTTACCAAGGAAGTGCTCTACCCCTGAGCTACAACAGCTAGTTATAGTCAGTGGTCATTAGTCAATAGTCAATAAAAAAATTATCTAATGACCCAATGTCTTAATGACTAATGACTATTTGGAGCGGAAGACCGGGCTCGAACCGGCCACCTGAAGCTTGGAAGGCTACCGCTCTACCAAATGAGCTACTTCCGCTTATTATGATGTGCAGATTTGCTGATGTGCAAATATGCAGATGTAAAAGAACTTTCCAATTTGCACATCTTTATATCTACAAATTTACAAATTGTTTTGTGGGCAGAGTAGGGTTCGAACCTACGTACTCGTGAGAGAACAGATTTACAGTCTGTCGCCTTTAACCACTCGGCCATCTGCCCTATTTTTGAGCCAGTGGAGGGATTCGAACCCCCGACCAGCTGATTACAAATCAGCTGCTCTGGCCAACTGAGCTACACTGGCATTTAATGTTAAACTCACTCCTGCAAAGAACTTCCCGCCAAAACATACTTTTAGAGGCTGTTTTTTGGGAAGGCAAAGGTAATGGAAAATGTTTAATGCAAAAATTTTGAAACAGAAATTTTAAAGCGTTTTGCTAAGAATAAAATCATTTTAAAGAAGATAAGTTTTTCATCAAAAAAAATCCTCCGGTTTTTCGGGGGATTAATTATAATTAAGCTGCTAACTTTTCTTTCTTCCGTTTTATTTGGGTGATAACAGAATCGAGTGCTGTATCAAAACTTTCTTCAAAAGATTTAGAAGAATGCTTTACAAAAAAATCATGACGGGGAACATGTACTTTAATTTCGGCGATCTTGTCCTTAATGTTGTGAACCACATTGTCTAGTTTTAAAAATACATCAACTTTTGTAATTCTTTCATGAAACTGGGCAAGCTTCGGAAGCTTTTTCTCTACGTATGATACCAGTTTTGTGTCTGCGTCAAAATGCAAGGTTTGAATGTTTACGTTCATAGTAATCTTAAATTTTATCAGTGAACAATAATAATTAGAAGGTAAAATTATAAAGGTCATAAGCAAAAGCTAAATATCAAAGTAAGCAATTGAATAATGAAGTTAAGATTATGAACGATTTTTTCAAAATATTGTTTTACACGAAATACTATTTTTAAGATTTAGGATGTGCCTTTTTATGAATTTCCTTTAGTTTTTCAATACTGTTATGCGTATAGATTTGTGTAGCAGCCAGGCTGCTATGACCAAGCAGTTCCTTTACAGCATTAATGTCGGCGCCGTTATTAGTTAAATGCGTAGCGAAGGTATGGCGTAAAATATGCGGACTTTTTCTTTCGTTGGTAGTTACATAGCTGAGATACTGTTTTACTTTATTATATACATACTTTGGCTGTAGCTTTTTTCCTTTTTCGTTTATCAACAAATATTCGGTATCAAAAATATCAATATTATTTCTCTTAGAATTCATATATTCTAAAATCGGGTAAAGCAGTAGATTGTTTATTGGGATTATCCTTTCTTTATTTCTTTTTCCCAAAACTTTTAAATTACTATAACCTTTATCAATTTGCGCTTCTTTTAAATTAATTAGTTCACTTAACCGCATACCTGTTTGATAAAATATTTGTAACAGTAACCGATTGGTTTTCCCTTCCCATGTATCCGGAAATTCAATATGCTGAAATAAAGTATTAATATCTTTTTCTTCAATAAAAGATGGCAGCCGTTTGCTTACTTTAAGCGAAACAATAGTAGTCATCGGGCTTACAGAGATCGTTTCTTTTCTTAACTGGTATTTAAAAAAAGATTTTAGCGTAGATATTTTTCTGTTGATACTTTTAGAAGCAATTTTATTCTGTTTTAAATTCGCTAACCATGTTCTTATTAATGTAGCAGAGATTTCAGTTAAGGAAAGGCTACCATATTTATCCTCAATAAAATTAAAAAAATCTTTCAGATCATTTTGATAAGAAATAATAGTATGCTGTGAATAACGTTTTTGAAATTTGAGGTAATCTAAAAAACTTTGTATGGAAGCTTGGTTTGCAGACATAAAAAAACCGGTGGCTCAAAGTTAATAAACTTAAAAGCTACCGGCAGTATATGCTGGTTAAAATTTCGAAATTAAATTTCTATCTTACCGCTTTCTATCTGCTGTTTATAAACAGCTTTTAAAACCTGTCCCCTACGCCTGATAGATGGCTTAATAAATGCCTGGCGCTCACGAAGCTGTAATAAAATCTTGCTCTTCTCAAATTTCTTTTTGTACTTTTTCAGCGCTTTGTCTATGTTTTCGCAGTCTTTAGAATCAATAATGAGCATAAATTATTTTCTTTTATTATTATTTTTTGGAGGACAAAGGTAAATGGAAATTTTTAAATATGGAAATTCTAAAAATGAAATACGAAATTCGCATAAATAATTAACATGTTTACTGGAATTATTGAATGTCTGGGAAAAATAACTGATATAAAAATAAATGGTTCCAATAAAACATTTTGGATAGAAAGTACAATATCTGAGCAATTAAAAATTGATGAAAGTATAAGCCATGATGGAGTTTGCCTGACAATAGAAGAAGTAAAAGATAACTCCCATAAAGTAACAGCTATTAAGGAAACATTGGATAAAACTAATTTAGATGAATTGAACATTGGAGACCTTGTAAACCTTGAAAGATCTCTCCGGATGAATGGACGGATAGACGGACATATTGTACAAGGACATGTAGATACAACCGGAATTTGCAGTGATAAAAAAATATTGAAAGGAAGTACAGAATTTACTTTCAGTTATAAAAAGAAATTTACTTCATTAGTTATTGAAAAAGGATCAATATGTGTAAATGGAGTAAGCCTTACAGCTTTTAATGTTCGCAAAAAAAAGTTTACTGTTGCAATTATACCTTACACTTTAAAACATACTAACTTATCTTTTATTAAAGAAAGTTCAAAAGTTAATATAGAATTTGATATTTTAGGAAAATATGTACAAAGAGCATTACTCTAAATAATTATTTTACATTCCAAATCTACTATATGGCTTTGCTTTTTGGAAAAACAAAATATTCATTTGGTAAAATGACAAAGCTTGCATTAAAAGGAATTACTTCATTTAGCTTTAAACCTTTACGTATAGCAATTTTGATAGGATCAATAATTTCTTTAGAGAATAAAATTAAGCTGACATTTGAACCGCAAAAAGTAAAAATTGCAATGGCGATAAGCCTGATTATTTTTTGCAGTATTGTTTTGTTACTTCTGTATAATCCAAAATTTATCAGGAGATCGCTTTCCCCTTCATAGCCTTTGAAACAGCCTGATCCATTATTCTTTCTGCATAAGGACGTGAAATATTATTGAGCTCTTCAATTTTGGAATGAATAAGATCTTTGTCTTCCATTGTTAGTGCTAATTGCAAAGCCTGCATAGCTTCGGCGGTAGCCAACAATTCCTCCGGCGTAAGTTCTTTAGAATTTTTTTGAATAAATTTTTCAGTTGTTTCTAAAAGTTGTTCTCCTTCGGTTCTTGCTTCAAGCAATGCTCTTGTAGCAATATCATCTTTTGCATGCGTGATAGATTCCAACAACATCTTTTCAACTTGCTGGTCTGTTAATCCGTATTGCGGCTGCACATCAATGCTTTGCTCTACCCCGCTTCTTAATTCTTTAGCTTTTACAATTAAAATACCGTCAGCATTTATTAAAAAAGAAATTTCAACTTTTGGCAAACCTGCAGGCATCGCAGGTATATTGGTTAAATTAAATTCAGCCAGCTTCCTGTTGTCTTTTACAAGATCTCTTTCTCCCTGGCAAACAGAAATTTTTATTCCGCTTTGTCCGTTAACCTGTGTTGTATATTGCCGTGATACCTTTGTTGGTATTTTAGAATTTCTTGGGATCAAAACATCCATCAAACCGCCCCGTGTTTCAATACCTAATGAAAGCGGGGTAATATCAAGCAGCAAAAATTCTTTATTATTTCCAGCTAAAATATCCGCCTGCAAAGCAGCACCCAAAGCAACAACCTCATCAGGGTTCATTGAATCATTTACTTCCTTACCAAAAAAATCAGAAATGGTTTTCTTTACAATCGGAACTCTTGTTGAACCACCCACCATCACTATCACTTCAATATCGGCTGCTGTTAGTTTCGCATCTTGCAAAGCATTTTTGCAGGCTGTAATTGTTTTATCAATGTACGGACGAATCAGTTCTTCAAATTCTGTTTTAGATATTTTTAATTCTTTCCCATTTAATTTATCCTCAAAATTTTCATTAAAAGAAAGATGCTTTTTTGCTTCTTCAGCTCTTAACCTGACGGCTTGCGCAAACTCTTTATTGTTCTTTAATTCATCTTCGTTTATTGATAATTGCTGCAACCAGAATTTCACGATCGCATTATCAAAATCATCACCACCAAGATAGGTATCACCATTTGTTGAAAGCACTTCAAAAATTCCGTTAGATATTCTTAAAATAGAAATATCAAAAGTGCCACCACCAAGATCATACACAGCAATTGTTTTGTGATCATCTTTATGCAAGCCAATACCATAAGCAAGACTGGCGGCTGTTGGCTCGTTTATAATTCTTAAAACATCAAGCCCGGCAAGCTTTCCGGCATCTCTTGTAGCCTGCCTTTGTGCATCATTAAAATACGCAGGAACAGTAACAACCGCTTTGTTTACCGGGGTTTTCAGAATGTGCTCAGCTCTTTGTTTTAATTCTTTCAAAATAAAAGAAGAAAGCTCAACAGGTGAATAAAATTTTTCACCCACCTGAACTTTTACCAGGCTCTCGGTATCATCATCAATAATTTTATAAGTAAAAAATGAGCTGTTAATCTTAATGTCATTATAAGATTTTCCCATCAATCTTTTTGCAGAAAAAATGGTGTTCTGTGGTTCGGTAATTAAATATTGTTTTGCTTCTTCACCCACGGTTACATTTCCCTGCCCGACTGTGTCGTTCAGGCGGGCGTTCTTATCAAAATGAACAATGGATGGAACTAATGAGCTTGTATTATGTTCTTTAAGTGCAACCGGGTTTTTCGTTTCCGGATGTATGATCGCTATAAGACTATTGGTTGTGCCCAGATCAATACCAACAATTATTTCTTCTTTTTGTAAACTTCCTGTTGCTATGTTGATGCCTATTTTTGCCACTGCTTTTTTTCACACAAAAGTAAACAAATAGAAAGCCCCGAATAACGGGACCCTTTTATTTTGTTTGGTATCGCTACACTTTCATAATCATATTTACCGATGTTGGAGAAATAACTGGCATGGCAGGGGTTTTATACATTAATTTTGGCGCATCTACAATATAATTTTTGATGAAGAATTTAATAGAAGAATTAAAATGGCGTGGTCTTGTTCAGGATATTATGCCCGGCACCGAAGAGCAATTAAATAAAGAAATGACAACCGGGTATGTAGGTTTTGATCCTACTGCTGACAGTCTGCATATTGGTAATCTTGTGCCGATAATGTTACTGGCGCATTTACAAAGATGCGGACATAAACCAATAGCGCTTATTGGTGGCGCCACCGGAATGGTTGGCGATCCGTCCGGAAAAAGTGAAGAAAGAAATTTGTTGAGCGAAGACATTCTGCAGCATAATCTTTCTTGTGTAAAAAAACAGTTGGAAAAGTTCCTGGATTTTAATGCTGCAAAAGCCAACGGAGCAGAAATAGTAAATAACTACGATTGGTTTAAAGAATTTACATTTCTTGATTTTATAAGAGATGTAGGAAAACATATTTCAATAAACTATATGCTGGCGAAAGACAGTGTAAAAAAGAGACATGAGAGTGAAGCAGGGATGAGCTTTACTGAATTTACTTACCAGCTTGTGCAGGGTTATGATTTTTACTGGCTGTATAAAAACAAAAATTGCAAGCTGCAAATGGGCGGCAGCGACCAATGGGGAAATATTGTTACCGGCACTGAACTGATAAGACGAAAAAGCGGTGGTGAGGCATTTGCATTTACCTGCCCGCTCCTTACTAAAGCTGATGGCGGAAAATTTGGTAAAACTGAAAAAGGAAATGTATGGTTAGATGCAAAGAAAACATCACCCTACCAGTTCTATCAATTTTGGTTGAACGCTGCTGATGAAGATGCAGAAAGATATTTAAAAACATTTACCTTTTTAACTAAGGATGAAATAGAAAAATTAAAAGAACAGCATCATGGAAATGAGCATCTGCGGCTGTTACAGCAAAAGCTGGCAGAAGAAGTTACCACCTTTGTTCACTCAAAAAAAGAATATGATTTTGCTGTGCAGGCTTCACAAATTTTATTCAGTAATGAAACAGCAGAAATTTTAAAACAACTTAATGAAGAAGAATTATTGCAGGTGATGGAAGGTGTGCCAAAGGTTGAGTTTGCCAAACAAAATTTAGGTATTGACATTATTTCATTTCTTGCTGATACAAAGATTTTTGCCAGCAAAGGTGAAGCAAAAAAAATGGTACAGGGCGGCGGTGTAAGCATTAATAAATTAAGAGTTGAGAGTTTAGAATTTAGAATTGATGCTTCACAATTACTAAATGAAAAATATTTGCTGGTACAAAAAGGAAAAAAGAATTATTGGTTGGTGAAGGTGGTGTGATGCCTTGCTTGATTTTGTATTAACTGCAGTTGTTGGCGGGACGCCAACAGAAGCATTAATCTTTTCTAAGCTGTAAAAATTCTAAATGAGATGAAAACAACTTCTTCCCCTGCCGTGTCTCCAATGGCAAGCCTTGTGTATAGCGGAACACGGCTGCAACGTATGGCGCCGTGTCCTGAAAAGAAAACACTGCTAAGGAAGGAACAAATTATGTTTCAATTTTTAAAAACTACATAATTATATGTTTGAAAAAGCTATAGAAAAAACGTTAGAATTTACAAGACCCCTTCATAGTATTTCAAGAACGTATGGTGGACTGGTAATGCCTGGTACATCAACATTATTTTTTGTGAACGATAATGGAGTTGCTGTTACATGTAAGCATGTTCTTGACCTGATACCAGGTGCCGATAATTTAAATCAGACTTACTCAAAATTTAAAGAAGAAAAAGACAAGATTACTAAAGATGCTAAATTTAAAAGAAATCTTAAAGGTCTTGAGTTAAAATTTAAATATACCAATGAAACAACAGTTCAATTAAAAAATAACTTCATGAATTGTTTTGACAAAATAGAGCAAATAGTTTGTCACGCACACCCAACATTAGATTTAGCAATCTTAGAGTTTAAGGGTTTCACAAAAATATTGTATACCTCTCATGCCTCTTTTATCAAAGACAGTAAGAATATAAAACAAGGAAAATATTTATGCAGAATTGGCTTCCCTTTTCCAGAGTTCAATAATTTTAAACATGATCCTTTAAAAGATGATATTGAATGGACAAATGTAGGAAACGCAGGTTCTCCATCATTTCCTATAGATGGAATTATTACAAGATTTGTTGGAGATACAACCGGCAAAGTTACAGGAATAGAAATGAGTACACCAGGCCTCAAAGGACAAAGTGGAGGACCGCTCTTTGACGTTAATGGAACAGTATATGGGATGCAATTTGCTACCAATCATTTGCATTTAGGATTTGATATCAAAGACAAAGAAATAATAAACGATGGCAAAAAAAGCAAAGTTTCAAATTATCCATTTTTGCATGTGGGCAGATGTATTCATGTTGACCAGATAAAAGAATTTCTTACTGAACATAAAATTGCTTTTACTGAAGCAGATTAAAACTGTACATAACAGCATGTTTAACGTTGCTTGTAAACAAACCGTTGGCGAGACGCCAATAGAAGCATTAGGTATATTATAGCGGACTTTAAACCTACCTGTTATTTTTGAGTCGTATAATTCACAAAACATATTTACCATGAAAAGAATACTCATAGTATTAATCGCCCTCAGTGGCATACTGATCAGTGCCGAAGCACAGAAGAATCCTGTCCAAAGAAACAATCGCGACAGAATAGAAAGACAAAGAAACCCCCAGGAAATGCGCCGCATCCACCAGATGGAAATAAGGCGCCACCATCAAAGGACGATGATGGCTCTGAATCTGACTCCCGCTCAAAAAGACCAGGCAAAATTGTATAGGGAAACCTATAAAAAGAAATTGATTGAACTCAATAAAAATGAGAACATCACGGTAAAAGAATTACGCGACAGAAAATACCAATTGAACAAAGAACTGCAGTCTAAAATGAAAGGCTTGTTAACTGCAGAGCAAAAAACAAAACTGCAGCAATTTAAAAATGAAGATAAAATTAAAGCCGAAGCACATTTTGCCATTAAGCTGGAAAGGATGAAAACCAAACTTAGTTTAACCGATGCACAGGTGGCACAGATGAAGGCGCAAAGAGAAGGCACTATCGCAAAATTGAAAGCAATTCAGGGAAATGAAAACCTGAGCCGTACCGAAAGAAAGGAAAAATTAATGAGCCTGAAAGCAGAAGCCAAAGAACAACGTACAAAAATATTTACTGAAGAACAATTGAAGAAGATGAAGGAAATGAAGGAGCATCATGGTGATAAAGATGCTGCAAAATAAAGATTCTTCCCCTGCCGTGTCTCCAATAGCAAGCCTTGTGCATTGCGGGACACGGCTGCATCGTATGGCGCCGTGTCCTGAAAAGAAACACGGCTTTTTTTGTTTTACGTTTTTTACTAACGCAGCATAGTCCTTGTTTGCAACCCTTTCAACGTCCTTTAGATTTGCTTTATAATTTATTATAAAGCAAATCTAAAGGACGTTAGTTGTGTTTTATTTTATTAAGATAGTGAAATATGAGATTGCCCGCCTGAATGACGTAGTCGGGCAGGCTTCAGATTTGCCAACACCCATGGCTCTGAGAAAATCCTCGCAAAGACATCCTTATCCATCCGAAAAACCAAAAACTAAAAATCCAGTATCAGTCAACTTCTCTTTTTTTAATCCAATTCTAATATTTTCCTAAAGTCACATCGCTTTTTTTCTTTCTAAATATTTTTTCCTGATGATTTCATAAACCGGTTTCTCATATACTTTACTTTCCAGCCATGAAATAATATCCAGGTAAACAAAGGCACGAGTCTCAAACCGGCTTTTTTCAAACTGTTTTAATTTTTCTAAAAGCTTTTCAAATTCCGGCTTTAATTCTTTTGGTGATAAATGAAATGACTTGCGTAAGAACTTAAACATTTCTTCTTCTACAAGACTCAGGTTTTCCATCTTAGCCATAAACCGGTATACAGATTTTACCAGGTATTCCATCAGATCAAAATTTCCCAATTCATAATGTGCTATCAGGTGCAGCAGCCGGGCATAACATTGAAGGTCATTCCTAAGATCAACTTTCCAGTTAATTATTTTATTCAGATAATCTATGCTGTTGCCAAATTCTCCTGCACCAAAATATAGTGAAGCGATTTTGTAATAAAATACAAGGATGCGGTGCCTGTCAAGGTGAAGTTGAAATTCATTTAATTTATCCCGGATAGTAGGCACTAACAATAATCCTTCTGCAAATGTTCCATATAAAATATGCTGATTGATCTTGGCAATGTATAAATATACAAAAACCTGTATGCGGTTATTATCGCTTTGCTTTACGATTTCTGAATTGGCAAATTCTTCAAATTGCTGAAGATCCTTTTCAAATTTTGAATAATTGCGTAAAGTGAAATGCGCATTTAATAAGTTATGCAGTCCCTTAATATAACTGGCAGTTTCTATTTCGATCATTAAAGGCTCCTGTTGAAATAAATCCACCCAATGCTGCGTATAACGGTAATACATTAAAAAATCCTGCCTGATAAAAGCATACCAGCAATAGCTTTGATACAAGTACAATTTTTCATAAAACCCATTCGCTTTCTTTAGATCATCTGATAAATAAGTTTGGAAATAATTCTCTATTTCTCTTTCATCTTTTTCATTTCTTGCATGCCCGTTGTTGATGTACCAACTATATAATTGTAAAGCCAGGTTAGAAAGTTTTGTTATCTGTACCAAACGCTCATTAACATCATCTGCCTCTCCTATTAGTTGCGCTGCCCTGTCTTTCAGGCTGCGGGTTATGTGGAGGGTTTCAATTTTTTTTTCTAAAAACAAAACCTGTACAAGAAGGCTGATCTGGTTATTTGCTTTTGCAGTTTCCTTTATTTTATCCAACACTTTAAGACTTTGCAGATAAAGCCCTTTGTTGTAAAGAATTCTTGCATAATCTAATTGCTCATGCAGCTGAATGTCTATGTTCTTATTTTCTAAAAGCCGCAGACTTGCTAAAACCTGTTTATATAAATGTGCTTTCGTGTTTGAAAGCTGTTGCTTTTTTAAAGATGTTGCTTTCCTCAGTAAAACGTCTTCATCATATTCACTCATGGCATCCAAAGCATCAAAAAGCTGGATGATCTTCATGTCTTCATTAGACGAATTTCTTTTTACGTATAGCTTAAAATTTCGCTTTTCCTGCTTCTGAAGCGAATGGATCAATTGAAAAAGGGCATCTGTTGAGCGGTTGGGCATCGTAATTTATTTATCCTGAAACTCAGTGTTCATAAGGGTTTTATACATTTTACCTGGTTTAAGGAGTGTAAAAGTTGCTATATATTGATTAGACATTGTTTTCAAGAGAACTTATTTTTATATCCGCCTCTTTCTGAAATCTGCAATATCATTTTATTACTAATAATTCTACTTAAAATTATATCACAATGTCTGAAAATAAAGTCTTCATTTTTGATACAACCCTTCGGGATGGCGAACAGGTTCCCGGGTGTAAGTTAAATACAAATGAGAAAATCGAACTTGCCTTAGAGCTTGAAAATTTAGGAGTAGATATTATTGAAGCAGGATTTCCGGTTTCCAGCCCGGGCGACTTTGAATCTGTGAGTGAAATTTCACGCATTATTAAAGATGCCACTGTTTGTGCATTAAGCCGTGCTGTACAAAATGATATTGAAATTGCAGCGAAAGCTTTAAGACATGCAATTCGCCCAAGGATACATACAGGTATCGGCACATCAGATTATCATATAAAAAGTAAATTCAATTCTACACAAAGCGAAATTTTAAAAAGAGCTGTTCAATGTGTAAAATGGGCACGCAACTTTACTGATGATGTTGAATTTTATGCTGAGGATGCTGGAAGAACTGACAATAAATATTTAGCTAAAGTAATTGAAGCGGTGATCAAAGCCGGTGCAACCACAGTGAATATTCCTGATACAACCGGTTATTGCCTGCCACATCAGTATGGTGAAAAAATTGCTTTTTTGGTGAACAATGTTCCCAACATTGATAAGGCAATTATTTCCTGTCATTGCCATAATGATCTTGGTTTGGCTACAGCTAATTCCATTGAAGGTGTTGTGAACGGCGCCAGGCAAATTGAATGTACCATTAATGGTTTGGGAGAAAGAGCCGGTAACACTTCTCTTGAAGAAGTTGTAATGATATTAAAGCAACATAAACATCTTGGGCTTTATACAAACATCAATGCAAAAAAATTAAATCCTATAAGCAGGCTGGTTTCAGATACCATGCGAATGCCGGTGCAGCCTAACAAAGCAATTGTTGGCTCAAATGCATTTTCACATTCTTCCGGTATTCACCAGGATGGATTTTTAAAAGACAAACTCACTTACGAAATAATTGATCCGGTAGAAGTAGGCGCTGAAGAAAGTAAAATAGTACTTACTGCAAGAAGCGGCCGCAGTGCACTTGCCTTTCGTTTTAAAAAATTAGGATATCAATATAACCGCAATGATATCGATATGTTGTACGGGGAGTTTTTAAAATTAGCGGATATACATAAGGAAATAAAAGAAGATAACTTATTACAACTGGCAAAACAATACCAGCCGGCTGAAGCAATCGTAGCATAAAATATTATGGCTAAAAGTTGAACTATGCAAAAGAACAGTAAATCTTTAGATTCTTCAAAAGTTCCCTCCACCGGAGGGGATTTAGGGGAGGCTATGGGTAAAACATTGTTTGAAAAAATATGGGAAAAGCATTTAGTTAAATCCATACCAGACGGGCCTGATGTTATTTATATTGATAAACATTTTATTCATGAAGTAACAAGCCCGCAGGCTTTTGCCGGAATTGAAAAAAGAGGATTTAAAATATTCCGTCCAAACCAGGTCGTGGCTACCGCCGATCATAATGTGCCAACAATCAACCAGCATTTACCTATTAAGGATATGTTATCAAGATTACAGGTAGATCAATTGATAGAGAATTGCAGCAAACACGGAATAGAATTATATGGACTTGGACATCCTTTTCAGGGAATAGTTCATGTGATTGGTCCTGAATTAGGGATCACTCAACCGGGAATGACAATTGTTTGCGGAGATAGCCATACATCCACCCATGGCGCATTTGGCTCAATCGCTTTCGGAATAGGAACCAGTGAAGTTGAAATGGTTTTTGCATCGCAATGTGTTTTGCAAAGCAGGCCTAAAGTAATGCGGATAAATATTAATGGCGAATTGAATAAAGGAGTTGTTTCAAAAGATATTATTCTATACATCATTTCAAAAATAAAAGCAAGTGGCGCAACAGGATATTTTGTTGAGTATGCAGGCTCGGCAATCAGAAGCCTTTCTATGGAATCACGAATGACCGTTTGTAATATGAGTATTGAAATGGGTGCAAGAGGTGGAATGATAGCGCCCGATGAAACAACATTCAATTATATAAAAGGCAGAAAGTTTGCTCCGCTGGCTGGCGGAGAAGAATGGGATAAGAAATTAAATGAATGGAAAAAGTTACACACTGATGATGATGCTGTTTTTGATAAGGAAATAAATATAAATGCTGCTGACATAGAGCCGATGATAACCTATGGTACTAACCCGGGATTAGGTCTTGCAATAAACGGGTTAATACCTACTGCTGAAAGTATTTCTGATGAGGGTGAAAGAAAAAATATTCTGAAAGCCCTGGAATATATGGGTCTGCAACAAGGCAAAGCCTTATTGGGAATGCCGGTTCAAAATATATTTATAGGAAGTTGTACTAATTCAAGAATTGAAGATCTAAGATTAGTTGCAGGTGTTGTAAAAGGTAAAAAGAAAAGTGAGCATGTGAAAGTGATGATCGTTCCGGGATCACAACAGGTGGCTGCACAAATTAAAGCAGAAGGTCTGGATAAAGTTTTTGAAGAAGCAGGATTTGAAGTGCGGCAGGCGGGGTGCAGCGCATGTTTGGGAATGAATGAAGATAAAATTCCTGCAGGCGAATATTGTATTTCTACAAGTAATAGAAATTTTGAAGGCAGGCAGGGAGCAGGTGCAAGAACGTTATTGGCAAGTCCTTTAACGGCAGCTGCTTCGGCTATAACAGGAGTAGTAACTGATGTAAGAAACCCCCTGTCCCCCTAAAGGGGGAACTTAGATTGGAGCTACTTTATTTCTTTTGATAGTTCTTATAGTTAATGATTATGAAATTAACTCCGTAGAATGAAAAAATAAAAAACGAATTAGAAAAATGTCAGAACAGAAAAATGAAAATACAAAATTAGGTTCCCCCTTCAGGGGGGCAGGGGGTTTCACTTCCAGGTTTGTTCCTCTACCATTGGAAAATGTTGACACGGATCAAATAATTCCTGCACGCTTTTTAAAAGCTACTACCCGTGAAGGCTTTGGTAAAAACCTTTTTCGAGACTGGCGTTATCAGAATAATGATGAGACCAAACCAAAAAAGGATTTTGTTTTGAACCAACCTGAATATGAAGGGAAAATTTTTGTGGCAGGAAAAAATTTTGGTTGTGGCTCTTCACGGGAACATGCTGCATGGGCAATTCTTGATTATGGTTTTAGGGTTGTTGTGTCCAGCTTTTTTGCCGACATCTTTAAAAGCAATTCTTTAAATAATGGTCTTTTACCGGTACAGGTAAGTGAAGAATTTCTTCAAAAAATATTTAAAGCGGGCACAAAAGATCCGTTAACCAGGTTAGAAGTAAATCTTGAGCAACAAACTATCAAAATATTAGATTCTTCAAAAGTCCCTTCTACCGGAAGGGATTTAGGGGAGGCTTTTGAGATCAGCAGTTACAAAAAAAATTGCCTGCTAAATGGTTATGATGATATTGATTATTTAGTAAGCATTAAGTCAGATATAGAATCTTTTGAAAAACAACTTGCATAAAATATAAGTTATGGTGAAGAACATTGCAGTAATACCAGGTGATGGCATCGGTCCTGAAGTAACACAACAATCAATAAACGTTTTAAACGCTTTGGCAGAACAATACGGCCACCAGTTTAAGTATACCTATTGTTTGATGGGTGCAGATGCAATTGATAAAACAGGAAATCCTTTGCCCGATGAAACCATAGAAGTTTGCTTGAACAGCGATGCAATTTTATTTGGCGCCATCGGTCATCCAAAATATGATAATGACCCTTCAGCGAAAGTGAGACCGGAACAGGGTTTGCTCAAAATAAGAAAGACGCTGCAATTGTTTGCAAACATTCGTCCTGTTACAACTTACCCATCCCTGCAACACTTATCTCCTTTAAAAAGCAAGCAACTTGAGGATGTTGATTTTATCATTTATCGTGAATTAACCGGGGGAATTTATTTTGGCAAAAAAGAAACTAACGAAGATCTTACTGAAGCTTCTGACCTCTGCACTTATAATAAAACAGAAATAGAACGTATTGCTCATTTGGCATTTAAGTCTGCACAATCAAGAAGAAAAAAATTAACACTCGTTGATAAAGCAAACATTTTGGAAACCTCAAGACTCTGGAGAAAAACTGTGCAGCAAATAGCCCTTTCTTATAAAGATGTTACTGTTGATTATATGTTTGTTGACAATGCTGCCATGCAGATAATTGTAAATCCAAAACAGTTTGATGTTATTCTTACTGAAAATATGTTTGGAGATATTCTCAGCGATGAGGCAAGTGTTATCAGTGGCTCATTAGGATTGTTGCCTTCGGCTTCTATCGGTAATTCATCAGCTTTATTTGAACCTATTCACGGTTCCTATCCACAGGCAGCAGGAAAAGACATTGCCAATCCTTTAGGCTCTGTTTTATCAGCAGCTATGATGCTTGATTATTTTAATTTAAAAGAAGAAGCAGACCTGGTAAGAAAAGCTGTTGAATGGACTATAAAAAATGGAATGGTTACAAAAGATATTGATCCCATAAATTTTTATTTCATGTCAACTGTTGGAGATTTGATAATTGATTATGTGAATGGAAGAATTCCGGGAACAGTTAATAAAAAAAATATTGAATTAAGAAAATCCACTATTATTTAGTTATGTATTACAATGAAAACACGATAATTTATTTAAACGGCGAATTTGTAAAAGCAGCAGATGCAAGAACAGGATTGTACGATCAGTCGCTGCATTATGGCTATGCTGTATTTGAAGGCATAAGAGCATACAAAACACAAAATGGCACACAAATTTTTAAAGCAGCTGAACATTACGATAGGTTGAAATACTCTGCAGAAGCTATTTTAATTCCATATGAACATTCTACACAACATCTGATTGATATTTCCTACGAAGTATTGGCAAAAAATAATTTTCAGGATGCATATCTGCGACCTTTGGTTTTCTGTCCGCCAAACATGAAGTTGCAAAAATCAGAAAGATCTTTTATCATGATCGCCGCATGGGAATGGGATGCATATCTCGGAAATAAATTATTAAGAGTGATGACGTCTTCTTATCAACGACCAAATCCTAAAGCATTTAAAATTAATGCAAAGGTTAGCGGGCATTACGTAAACTCTATTCTTGCATCCCAGGAAGCAAAAGATAATGGTTATGATGAAGCGTTGTTATTGGATGGAAAGGATTTTGTTGCAGAAGGTCCGGGAGCAAATGTTTTTTTTGAAAAGAATGGAAAGTTATTTACTCCTCCTGCAAAAAATATTCTTCCCGGTATTACAAGAGCTACTGTAATTGAAATATGTAAAGAGCTTGATATTCCGGTAGAAGAAAAATATTTTACTACTGATGAATTAAAAGAAGCAGATACCGCATTCTTTTGCGGCACCGCTGCTGAAGTAATTGGATGGGAATCGTTAGACAATGTTAAATTCGCAAAGCCCTGGAATGAAACAGTAAGCAAAGTAATTCAGGAGGCATATAAATGTAAAGTACTTCAGAAAAATGCCCCCTCTATCTCCCCCGAAGGGGGAGAATTGAAACCTCTGAAATTAAATGGGAATTCTATTAAAAATGTTGGTGAAATAAAAGTTTAAATGAGTAACGAGACCAATAAAAGAAGTAGCCAAACCCCTTCCCCTTCGGGGAAGGATGGGATGGGGCTTAATAAATACAGCAAGACAATTACACAGGATGTAACACAGCCGGCTGCGCAGGCAATGCTGTATGGTATTGGTTTAACAGATGATGATCTTAAAAAAGCACAGGTGGGTATTGTGAGTATGGGCTATGAAGGCAACACCTGCAATATGCATCTGAATGAATTGGCAAAACTTGTAAAGCAAGGTGTTTGGGATAATGACCTGGTGGGTTTAATCTTTAATACAATTGGCGTTAGTGATGGAATTAGTATGGGAACTGATGGCATGCGTTATTCTTTGGTGAGCCGTGATATAATTGCAGACTCGATTGAAACAGTTTGCGGCGCTCAATATTATGATGCACTGATTGCAGTGCCCGGTTGCGATAAAAATATGCCAGGTTCAATCATTGCAATGGGCAGATTAAACCGTCCTTCAATAATGGTGTATGGCGGTACAATTGCTCCGGGTCATTATAAGGGGCAGGATCTGAATATTGTTTCTGCATTTGAAGCGCTGGGAGAAAAAATAGCAGGTAAATTAAGTGAAAAAGATTTTAAAGGAATTGTTCAGCATTCATGTCCCGGCGCCGGAGCATGCGGTGGCATGTACACAGCCAATACAATGTCGAGCGCTATTGAAGCATTAGGTATGAGCTTGCCTTATTCATCTTCAAATCCTGCAGTAAGTGATGAGAAAAAAATTGAATGTCATGCTGCAGGAAAAGCCATTCGCTTACTTATAGAAAAAGATATAAAGCCTTCCGACATCATGACAAGAAAAGCATTTGAAAATGCTGTGACTGTGATAATGGCTTTAGGTGGCAGCACTAATGCAGTACTGCATTTGATCGCTATGGCTAAAAGTGTTGATGTTGTTTTAACACAGGATGATTTCCAAACCATAAGCGATAAAGTACCTGTTTTAGCCGACTTAAAACCAAGTGGAAAATATTTGATGGAAGACCTGCATAATATCGGCGGTGTTCCTTCAGTAATGAAATATTTATTAAAGCAGAATTTATTACATGGCGATTGCCTCACTGTTACAGGAAAAACTATTGCAGAAAATTTAGAAGACGTTCCTGAATTAAATTTTGAAACTCAAAAAATTATTTTACCTGTTGAAAAACCGATTAAACAAACAGGGCATCTGCAAATTTTATATGGCAACCTTGCAGAAGGTGGAAGTGTTGCAAAGATCACCGGAAAAGAAGGAGAAAAATTTACAGGGCCTGCAAGAGTTTTTGATGGTGAGTTTGAATTAATCACAGGAATTAATTCAGGAAAAATAAAACATGGAGATGTAGTAGTTATAAGATATGTAGGACCAAAAGGCGGACCGGGTATGCCCGAGATGTTGAAACCAACATCTGCAATCATTGGAGCAGGCTTAGGAAAATCAGTTGCCTTGATAACCGATGGAAGATTCAGTGGTGGCACTCATGGCTTTGTTGTAGGCCATATAACACCTGAAGCTTTTGATGGAGGATTGATAGCATTTGTAAAAGATGACGACATTATTGAACTGGATACGGTAAATCATAAAATGACATTGCAAATAAACGATGATGAAATTCAGGAAAGAAAAAAAAGCTGGAAACAGCCTGCATTAAAAGCAACAAAGGGAGTTTTATTTAAATATGCAAGATGTGTTACAAATGCAGCAGAAGGTTGCGTAACAGATACCCCCTAAATCCCCCTGAAGGGGGACTTAAGGAAACTTTTAAAGAGAATAGAATCTGCAATGGGAACAAATAAAAAGTTTAAAAGAATTTAAAAGCAAACAAATAAAAAATGATTGTATGTCCATAATACAAAATATAACAAAGTTGAAAAAAAATGAGGAAGCTGCCGGGTTCCCCCTTAAGGGGGCGGAGGGAGTATTTAATGACATTGTTGAATTGAGTGGATCGCAGGCAGTGATGCACGCTTTTCTTGCGGAAGATGTCGAAATAATTTTTGGCTATCCGGGTGGAGCGATCATGCCTATCTATGATGCATTGTATGATTTCACTGATAAGATGAAACATATTTTAGTCAGGCATGAGCAGGGTGCAATCCATGCTGCACAAGGCTATGCAAGAACTTCCGGTAAAACCGGAGTTGTGTTTGCAACCAGCGGCCCTGGTGCAACAAACCTGGTTACAGGACTTGCTGATGCAATTATTGACAGCACTCCGGTGGTTTGTATCACGGGACAGGTATTTGCTCATTTATTAGGAACAGATGCTTTTCAGGAAGTGGATATAATTAATATAACAACACCGGTTACCAAATGGAATTACCAGGTAACTGATGCATCAGAAATTCCCGGGGTATTGGCAAAGGCATTTTTTATTGCAGGAAGCGGAAGGCCCGGCCCGGTGTTGATCGACATCACCAAAAATGCGCAACTGCAAAAATTTAATTTTGAAGGATATAAGAAATGCGATTTCATCCGCAGCTATCGTCCCAAGCCTGTTATTCGCAAATCAAATATTGAACAGGCTGCTGCACTCATCAATGCTGCTGAAAAACCATTTGTGTTATTTGGACAAGGTGTAATTCTTGGTAAGGCTGAAAAGGAATTTAAAAATTTTATTGAGAAAGGAGGTCTTCCTGCCGCATGGACAATTCTTGGATTGAGCGCTTTACCAACTGATCATCCTTTGAATGTTGGTATGCTGGGCATGCATGGAAATTATGGACCCAATGTGCTTACAAATGAATGTGATGTTTTGATTGCAGTAGGAATGCGTTTTGATGACAGAGTTACCGGCAGGCTTGATAAATATGCAAAGCAGGCAAAAGTAATTCACCTTGATATTGATCCATCAGAAATAGATAAAAATGTGAAAGCAACAATAGGCGTATGGGGCGATTGTAAAGAAACCCTTCCTTTGCTCACAGAGTTGCTGGAACAAAAAAATTATCCTCAATGGCTTGATCGTTTTAAGCAATATAAAACCGAGGAGGAAGAAGCTTGTATATTTCCTGAATTCAATCCCGCAACAGAAGAAATTTCTATGGGAGAAGTAATAAACGTTTTGAATGAATTAACAAAAGGCGATGCTGTAATTGTTACCGATGTTGGTCAGCACCAAATGGTAGCCTGCCGTTATGCAAAATTTAACCAGTCAAAAAGCAATATTACTTCCGGAGGAGCAGGCACTATGGGTTTTGGATTACCTGCTGCAATTGGCGCAAAGTATGGTGCACCGCAAAGAACAGTAATTGCAATTATTGGTGATGGCGGTTTTCAAATGACGATACAGGAATTGGGTACCCTTATGCAAACCAAGCTTGATGTAAAAATTCTTATACTTAACAACCGGTTTTTAGGAATGGTAAGGCAATGGCAGGAATTGTTTCATGAGAAGCGCTATTCGTTCGTAGATATTACCAGTCCTGATTTTGTACAGGTTGCAAAAGGATATTATATAGATGGCAAAAGTATTTCGGAAAGAGAAAAACTAAAAGATGCTTTACAGGAAATGTTAGATCATAAAGGACCATACCTTCTTGAAGTAATGGTAGGAAAAGAAAATAATGTATTCCCCATGGTAGCACAGGGAACAAGTGTTGCAGAGATCAGGTTAAAATAATTATTTAATAATTTTGAAATGAAAGATGAAAATAAAATAGCATTGGTAAATTCAGCAATTGCAGTTTCAGGCTGGCAGGAATTCACCATAACTGTGTACACAGAAAACCAGATCGGTTTATTGAATCGTATTGCAATTATTTTTTCGAGAAGAAAAATAAGTATAGACAGCTTCAATTCATCGCCTTCTGAATTGGAAGGTATTCACAGGTTTACAATTGTTATAAATGAAACGGAAGAAGTAGTTCGTAAACTGGTACGCCAAATTGAAAAACAGGTTGAAGTATTGAAAGCATACTTTAATACATCTGATGAACTGGTTTGGCAGGAGCTCGCCTTGTATAAAGTTTCCACTGATGCTATTACAGAAAAGGTAAAAGTTGAAAGATTGCTTCGTGAATATGGTGCAAGAGTTGTGGCGATAAGAAAAGATTATACAGTATTTGAAACAACAGGTCACAGGGAAGAAACAGATGCGCTGGTGAAAGTGCTGGAACCTTATGGATTGATAGAATTTGTACGCAGCGCAAGAATTGCGATCATAAAAACAAGTTCCGGATTCCATGAAAAGTTGAAAGAGTTTGAAGCCATGGCACCAGGCACAGAATTAATTGAAAATACTTATCTCGATAAAAATGAAGAAGTGTTTAGTATGTAATGTGAGAAGTACGATGTAAGATGTACGATGTGTGATTTTGATAATGATGTGGAACAACAAATGTTTGTAATTGATCAGAAGCACCGCTCCTTCTTCATGTGGAGAAGGAGATGGAGGATGAGGAAAATAAAATTGTTTTAATTAAAAATTTAAAAATAAAACCATGGCAACATTAAATTTTGGCGGCACGCAGGAAAACGTTGTAACACGTGAAGAATTTCCATTATCAAAAGCACAGGAAGTGCTAAAAGACGAAGTGGTAGCGGTTATTGGCTATGGCGTTCAAGGTCCTGGGCAGGCGCTTAATCAAAAAGAAAACGGGATCAATGTAATTGTAGGGCAGCGAAAAAATTCAAAAAGCTGGGACAAGGCAGTACGTGATGGTTTTGTAGAAGGCAAAACTTTATTTGATATTGAAGAAGCGCTTCAAAGGGGAACCATCATTTGTTATTTATTGAGTGATGCTGCGCAGATAGCTTTGTGGCCAACTGTAAAAAAATATTTAACGCCGGGCAAAGCCTTATATTTTTCCCATGGTTTTGGTATTACTTATAATGATCAAACAGGTATTGTTCCTCCGCCTGATGTTGATGTTTTTTTAGTTGCACCAAAAGGTTCCGGAACTTCTTTACGCAGAATGTTTTTGCAAGGCAGGGGTTTGAACAGCAGCTATTCAATTTTCCAGGATGCAACAGGAAGAGCATTTGAAAGAGTCGTTGCCTTAGGAATTGCTATTGGGTCAGGATATTTATTTGAAACTGATTTTAGAAAAGAAGTTTATTCCGATCTCACCGGAGAAAGAGGAACATTGATGGGTGCGATACAGGGAATTTTTGCAGCGCAATATGAAGTGTTGAGGGCAAAGGGTCACTCGCCTTCTGAAGCATTTAATGAAACTGTTGAGGAACTCACACAATCCTTAATGCCATTGGTTGCAGAAAATGGAATGGATTGGATGTATGCCAATTGCTCTACCACTGCACAACGCGGCGCCTTGGATTGGTGGAAAAAATTTCGTGATGCTACATTGCCTTTGTTTAATGAACTATATGAAAGTGTGGCTGCAGGAAAAGAGGCTGCCCGTTCCATAGAAAGTAACAGCAAAGCCGATTACAGGGAAAAGCTGGAAGAAGAATTGAAGGAGTTGCGTGACAGTGAATTGTGGCAGGCAGGTAAAACAGTAAGAAGCTTAAGACCGGAAAATCAAAAACCTGTTGAAGATTCTACGCAGCTAAAAGAAAAAAAAATAAAAGAAACCGTTAATTAATCTCTGAAAAAACAAATGAATATATCTGCACATACAATACCAATGCTTGATTTTAAAGAAGCAGCAAAGCGATTGAAGAATGTAGTATACAGAACACCGCTTATGCTCAATCATAATTTATCAAAAAAATATAAGGCTAATATTTATTTGAAGAGAGAGGATCTGCAGGTTGTTCGCTCGTATAAAATTCGTGGCGCTTTTAATATGATGAGTAGTTTGCCACAGGAGCAACTGCAAAAAGGAGTTGTATGTGCCAGCGCCGGCAATCATGCACAGGGCTTTGCGTATTCATGCAAAAAGCTTGGTGTAAAAGGTGTTGTGTTTATGCCTGTTATTACGCCTAATCAAAAAATAAGTCAGACTAAAATGTTTGGCGAAGATTTTATTGAAATAAAATTAATTGGTGATTCATACGATGAGTGCGGCATTGCAGCACAGCAATACACTGCAGAAAACGGAATGACCTATGTGCACCCTTTTGATGATTATAAAATAATTGAAGGACAGGGAACAGTGGGTGTAGAAATTTTGGAAGACCTGTCAGCTATAGATTATTTATTTATTCCTGTTGGCGGCGGCGGATTGTGTTCAGGGGTTGGTACTTATTTTAAAACTTTTTCTCCGCAAACAAAAATCATAGGCGTAGAGCCTGAAGGCGCTCCTTCAATGAAAGCAGCATTGGAAGCAGGTGAACCTGTTACACTACCAAATATTGAGCGATTTGTGGATGGCGCTTCTGTAAACAGATCTGGTGATATTACATTTTCTATTTGCAAAGATGTACTTGATGATATGCATTTAGTACCCGAAGGAAAAGTTTGCACAACTATTTTAAAATTATATAATGAAGATGCAATTGTTGCAGAGCCTGCAGGTGCATTGTCTATCGCAGCGCTGGATTATTATTCTGAGCAAATAAAAGGAAAGAATATTGTTTGCATTTTAAGCGGTGGCAATAATGATATTGACAGAATGCAGGAAATAAAAGAGCGTTCATTACTATACGAAGGTTTGATGCATTATTTTCTTATACGCTTTGCACAACGCCCCGGTGCGCTAAAGGATTTTGTTAATCATGTACTTGGGCCTGCTGATGATATCACAAGGTTTGAATACGTTCAAAAACATAACAAAGAATCAGGCCCGGCATTGGTTGGGATTGAGTTAAGATCAAAAGAAGATTATGAAGTATTGTTACGCAATCTTAATCGTTATCATGTAAACTATACTGAGCTAAAGAAAGATGATAATACTTTTGGCTACCTGGTTTAAAAAAGATCAAACCTATCAGCATTTTTCCAATGCCTGTAAAATATCATTCAGAATATCATCTGCATATTCCAATCCCACAGAAATACGAATAAGGCCGGGTGTAATATTTACTTCTAATCTTTCTTCTTCAGTAAGCTTACCATGTGTTGTGCTTGCAGGGTGAGATGCAATACTTCTTGTATCACCTAAGTTAGCAGTGAGAGACAACATTTGTAAACTATTCAAAAAATTTCTACCGCTTTCCAGTCCCCCTTTCAGTTCAAAACAAACAATGCCGCCGCCATTTTTC
>JADGPX010000288.1 GCA_017882215.1 Chitinophagaceae bacterium
GATGAATCAATATGAAGTGCCAGCTTATTTAGAGGATAAAATACCTGAAATGAAAGAATTACTGGTTAAGAAAGGCGTTTCCTCAAATATTTTTGATCCCTACAAATCTGTGGAATGCCTTACTGATTTTACATTAAAAAATGCCAATGATCATAATATCAAAATGCTGAAGCGTTGTTTAAAGGCAGGAGAAAAAATATACATGAAAGGAAATAAAATGATTAAGGATGCAGTTGAAAATGTATTTGTTTATTCTTTTTCATCGTTGTTCGCCGGATGCCATACAAAGCAGGAAAGAATAAAGATAGAATCATTAATGCCGGGCCTTTTGTATTCTGCCTATGTTCAGCAGATTTTAAAATCGAATTATTGATTGTTACGATGAATATCAGTAAAGCGGCTGAGCTAGGTCATAAAATAAAAAATATTGGTTAAATACTTTTAATAAAAACGTTGGCTAAATAAAAATGGCGGAAAGAAAAACAATAAAAGATACTGTTTTCATAATCCTTGCCTGGATGGTCGCAGCAGCCCTGGTGTACATAGTAGTTATGAAATTAAAAATTCTTTTTCACTAAAATAAAAAACAAAAATATGATGACCGCTATTTTAATTCTTGCCGGGCTTATTTGTTTCTGGCTATTTTTTAAATCAATCGATTTTTTTGAAAAGGTATAGGCAATAATGTTTCGAATTACTTGAAAAAAAATTAAAACTTAAAAAATGTTTACAGCTCTTTTTATTCTTTCTATCGTGGTATTTATTTACCTCTTGTATGTTTTATTAAAACCGGAAAAATTTTAATCTTTTAAAAAAGAAATAATGAATACAGAATTAACAGGCATAATAGTTACGTTTCTCCTTACGGTACTACTGGCATTTCCATTGGGAAAGTACATTGCAAAAGTGTATAGCGGCGAAAGAACACTGCTCGATTTTTTAAAACCGGCAGAGCGTTTTATTTTCCGTATTTGCGGTATAGACCCTGATAAGGAAATGAACTGGAAGGATTTTCTGAAAGCCATGCTAACCATAAATATGTTGTGGCTGGTATATGCATTTTTTATGTTTTTGTACCAGGCGCATTTACCAATGAATCCGGATGGCAATCCGAACATGACACCGGATCTGAGTTTTAATACTGCCATCAGCTTTCTCGTTAACTGTAACCTGCAGGACTATTCCGGTGAAAGCGGTGTTACGTATTTAACCCAGCTTTTTGTTATTACATTTCTACAGTTTGTAAGTGCAGCAACAGGTATTGCCTGTTTGGTTGCTTTGTTTAACGGGCTAAAACATAAAACAACAAATAATCTCGGCAACTTCTGGAGCATTTTTACCAAAACCGTTACAAGGATATTATTACCTCTTTGTATAGTGATCGCACTGCTGCTTGCATTCAATGGGTCGCCTGCAAGTTATGATGGTAAAGACACCATCGTAACATTACAGGGAGATACTGTTGGAGTTTCACGTGGTCCGGCAGCCGGCATGATCGCAATTAAACACCTCGGTACAAATGGTGGCGGATGGTTCGGTGCAAACTCTGCACACCCGCTTGAAAATCCAAACTACTTCACCAACATGGTGGAAATAATTGCGCAGGTGTTAATACCAATTGCAATGATATTCGCAATGGGATTTTATATCAAGCGCAAAAAATTTGCTTACGTAATTTTTGGTGTAATGACGGTGGGGTTGCTGTTACTTTTAATTCCAACGGTCATCTCAGAAATACACGGCAATCCTGAAATTGCAAAGATGGGAGTAACACAGGCAACAGGTGCAATGGAAGGTAAGGAAGTAAGATTTGGACCCGCCGCCTCCGGTTACTGGAGTATCGTTACCACCATTATTTCTACAGGTTCGGTGAACTCCATGCATGATAGTTCTATGCCTTTATCAGGTTTGATGCAAATGCTCGGTATGCTGGTAAATGCATTTTATGGAGGTTGCGGTGTGGGCATTCTTAATTACTTTATTTACATAATTATCGCAGTGTTCATCTCCGGATTAATGGTTGGACGAACACCAGAATTCTTTGGTCATAAAGTAGAAGCAAGAGAAGTAAAGATCGCTGCATTGGTTACTCTATTATCTGCATTCATTATTAAAGGAGGAACAGCATTAGCAGCATATTATTTTGTTCATCATGGTAATGCAGACTGGGCGGTTAAACCCAGTGCATGGTTGAATAATCCGGGCTATCATGGTTTTTCGGAAATGCTGTATCAATACACATCATCCAATGCAAACAATGGAAGCGGTTTTGAAGGGCTTGCAGACAACAATCCTTTCTGGAATATTACTGCAGGTTTCGCCATGATCCTCGGAAGGTTTCTTCCTATAATAGGACCCATTGCAATTGTTGGATTGATGGCAAATAAAAAATTCATTCCTGAATCTGCAGGTACTTTAAAAGTGGACTCACTCACATTTGGGATGATGACATTTGCGGTTATAATTATCATTACTGCATTGTCATATTTTCCTCCGTTGGTACTTGGACCTATTGCAGAATATTTTAGTATGCATTGACAATAAAAAATAATTATTCAAACTAATTAAGATAAAAGCTTTGAAAATTTCTGTGATGAACAGAATGATGAAAAGAAAAAATAAAAATCATGGCAAAAAATAAATCAAATAAACTGTTTGAATCCTCTCTTGTAAAAGAAGCGCTTATTCAATCGTTTGTAAAGCTTAACCCACGCATTTTGCTGCGCAACCCAGTAATGTTCACTGTGGAAATAGGAACAGCAATAATGCTGGCAGTATGCATTTGGATATTAGCCGGTGAAGGATCTCAGGGAAGTTTTGCATATAACTTCGCTATATTCATAATTCTATTTGTAACAGTTCTGTTTGCCAACTTTGCAGAAGCGATTGCTGAAGCGAGGGGCAAGGCCCAGGCCAACAGCCTGAGAAAAACAAGAGAGGAAACTCCCGCCAAATGGATACAATCTGTTGGAGAAATATTCACCAACGAAATAAAAATTGTTCCTTCTTCTCAATTAAAAAAAGGAGATATATTTCTTTGCGAAGCAGGTGACACAATACCAATGGATGGAGAAATAATTGAGGGTATTGCGACTATTGATGAAAGTGCAATCACCGGTGAATCTGCTCCTGTAATACGTGAGGCAGGAGGTGATAAATCTTCAGTAACAGGTGGAACAAAAGTATTGAGCGATCAGATTAAAGTAAAAGTAACCACCGCACCCGGCGAAAGCTTTTTAGATAAAATGATTGCATTGGTGGAAGGCGCATCACGCCAGAAAACACCTAACGAAATTGCATTGACAATCTTACTGGCAAGCTTTACCTTAATTTTTCT
>JADGPX010000289.1 GCA_017882215.1 Chitinophagaceae bacterium
TTTTATTTTTTCCCGGGAACCTTTATATCAAAGTTTTTCATTTCTGGCTCCTTCTTTTCCTCCGGTTCGTCATTAAGAGCAGAGGCTTTTTTAAACTCTTTCATACCCTGACCAATACCCTTCATTAATTCAGGAATCTTCTTGCCGCCAAATAATAACACTATTACAAGTATTATTAAGATAAGGTGCATAGGACTGCTAAAATCCAGCATAATGATTTATTTTTTAATGTTGAACGAAAATTTAAATAAAAGTCTTTCCACTAGTACCAATAATATTCGTGGAAAGACTTTATAGTTTCCGGTACTAATTGAGTATGCCGGACAACATTTCACGAATTATTTCTTCTTTGCAGTGTGATGTTTGGCAGCTGTCTTAGCAAGCTTTTTTACAAACATCCCATCTTTGTCATAAACAAGAGTTTCGGTGGTGCTTCCCTTGCCAACAACAACATGATAGGTAACAACATTATTTGCCGTCATACTTGATGCTTCTCTAATTGTAAAACCGGCATAATCTTTAACAACATTGTCTGTTATTGCTTTCGGAAGATCGGCTACCTTAACTACAGCATGGGTAGATTTTGCTTTGGTGGTGGTAGTTTTGGCAACCTGAGCATTGATAGTCACAACTGACAACATTAATACCAGAACGAATAATACTTTTTTCATATTCAATAAATTAATTAGTTTAAAAGAATAAAAGTATTTTGCAATTCTGAAGATGGTCTGAAGTTGTGATTATTTAACAAATAATTAAGATATTTAATGCAAGGCGTTCAAAGGGAGGGTGTAATATTGTGATAAATCCGAAACGATAAAAAAACCGGACTATCCAGGAACAATTCTCGCGGTCATTTGCGGGGTTGTCTTAAAAAGGCAGCCAATTAATTTTAAAAAAAAGGGGTGTAAGAACACCCCTGAACAATCTCAATCAATTAAGATTAAAGACCTTTGTTTAGTGCTGGAGCTGCTTTGAATTTTACAACTTTTTTAGCTGGAACGTTCAGTTTAGCGCCTGTACGAGGGTTACGAACTACTCTTGCACTTCTTTTGTCAACTTTGAAAGTACCCAGGCCCGGGAGCTGAATCCTCTCACCTTTTTTCATTGAGTTTCCAAATGCACCAACGAATGCGTTTAAAGCTTTGCCTGCATCTTTAATAGAAAGACCTGCGTCAGCAGCGATTGCATTAACTAATTCTTTTTTTGTCATAATACAAAGATTTAAGTGTTTGACCAATCTTACTAATTGAATACAAATTTATTTTTTTTATATTCAAGTGCAAATTTATTTTACCGTTTTTCCACAAATAGTGCCACTTTTAGGTTAAAACAGCTATAATTTTGGGTGAAATTCAGTTTTTGGCGAAAATATCGCAACTGCTCACTAATCTTCAACTTCAGGAACATTTAAAAGAGTTTTTGTTCATAATCTGTTGATAAAAAATGTATATTGCTGATAATTAGCTAATTATGTAAAATATTTAAAAAAATTCCTTAAAAACAAAAAAATATTATCTTTGCGGCTGAGAAATGGTCCAGATGCTGTGCAATAGACGCCACAGAAAGGAGTATTGAAAATTCAGGAATAAGAAAAAGTGACCGATCAGGAGAAATGGCAGAGCGGTCGAATGCGGCGGTCTTGAAAACCGTTGATCTGTTACCACGGATCCGGGGGTTCGAATCCCTCTTTCTCCGCCAAAACTATCTGATCAAATCCCGCGCAAGCGGGATTTTTTGAAAAAGCCCGGATGTATCCTTATATTTATAATATACCTGGATTATCGAAAAAAACAGGCACATTTATCATGTTAAATTTCATGCACTATAGTTGTCATTTTGATTGAAAAAATCCATCTATTTGAATAAAATGATAAAAGATTTTCAACTTTACTCCAATTCTTAAAAGTTCTTAAAAAATAATTACTATTTTTGGTCGCGATATTCTTTGCCAAAACAACAGTTCTCGCATGAATTGCATTATAGTTGATGACGATATTTTAACCTGCAAAATACTTGAAGGGTATGTAAGTAAATCTACCGCTCTTAATTTGGTGGGTACTTTCAGCGATTCCATCGAAGCGCGGGATGTGTTAACAAAACGTCAGGATATCGACCTGGTTATCCTCGATATTCAGATGCCAAATATGGATGGATTTGATTTTATCCGAAGTCTCGACTTCCCCCCTAATATTATACTAATATCATCATCAGAGGAATTTGCTCTGAAAGCATTCGACTTCAATGTTGTCGATTTCTTGCTGAAACCTGTTACTTATGGACGTTTTTGTAAAGCTATCGATAAGACAATCAGATATTTTTCACGCAAAGAGTCAGCTCCCAGCGGCGACGAAGAGATATTCATCAAGAAGGGATCATCACTCGTAAAACTCAAGCTCACAGAGATTATATATATTGAAGCTCTTGAAAATTATGTCACACTGAACACTAATAATGACAGGTTTACTATTCATTTTACAATGAAAGCAATCGAAAACCAATTGCCTTCAGGGGTATTTATCAGAGTTCACAGGTCATTTATTATTAACAAGAGTATGATCCAGTCCATTAAAGAGAACACTCTCGATCTTATCGTCGGTGGCTCTGTTAAAAGTATTCCGGTAGGGAAATCATTCAGGGACTCACTTCTGAATGATATTAATGTGATGGCCAGATAATCACTAAAACTTCTCATGTTTACTAATCGTCAACTGTTCCTGCAGCACCTGGGACAAACTTCGGTCGCACCAATGATGCTCGAAATTGTAAGGGCTGAAGGTATTTACATGTACGGCCCCGACGGAAAACAATACATTGACCTTATATCCGGCGTATCGGTAAGTAATACAGGCCATTGCCATCCCAAAGTAGTTGAAGCGGTCAAAAAACAGGTCGATTTGTATATGCACCTTATGGTTTATGGTGAATTTATACAAAGCCCCCAGGTTAAATATGCTGAACGTCTGTCTGAAATCCTTCCACCGGCACTTAATTCGTGTTATTTTGTGAATTCGGGCAGCGAAGCCGTAGAGGGGGCTCTGAAACTTGCCAAACGATTCACAGGTAAAAGCCGGATAATTTCATTTAAAAATTCTTATCATGGCAGCACTCACGGAGCTTTGAGTATCCAGGGAAGTGAGTTGTACAGGAATGCGTTCAGACCGCTCTTACCAGATGTTTTCCAGGTAAGTTTTAACGATGAAAAATCATTGGATGCTATTGATAATCGCACAGCCTGTGTTATTGTTGAGCCGGTTCAGGGTGAGGCCGGAATTATTTTTCCTGAAAATGATTTTCTTATAAAAATCAGAAATAAGTGTGACTCAACAG
>JADGPX010000290.1 GCA_017882215.1 Chitinophagaceae bacterium
AATTCTAATAAAAATTTGAATAAAACACAGTGTTAATGATACGCCAATCTCTAAGTTCATTTTTAACCGGACAGCAATAGTCACAGACTACGGACAGCAGTGGGGAACACCCACACGGGCTAAAGTTATTCATCTTCTCATAAATAGTTGCTTTCGTCCTGCTTTGTCAGCAGCAAAGTATTGATCCACAAATTGCTTTTCTTTGATCAACTGCATCCAGAAGCGATCCATATTGCCTATGGTATTGGTTTTTGCCTGTTCCTGGGCATCTGTTTTAGGTTTCATCTCCGAAAGCAGGGACCTTGAGAGTTTTACATTCTGCTCCATACTGTCCACCATCTGCCGCAGATCGTTGTCCCCGATTGTACTGAACTGTTTGTTTTTATGACCTATGAACTCTTTATACCTGGATATAACATCCCTGAATGTTTTAACACCTTCATCAAATGAATTTTTTGAAGCAAAAGATTGCAATGTATTTTTTAAAAAAAGCTCTCGTTCCCGCAACAGGTCGTTGTCAACTCCGGCCGCTTCCAAACGCCTGAGTTCTGCTGCGTTTTGCTGAACCGATGAAAGCTGGCTGTACTGTTTCAGGCTATCGTTGTAGGTAAATAATGTTTTATTGGCCCCCTGTTTTCCATCTATAAATTCCTTGTGAGTAATTGGGTAAGAAAGGAACTGGTACATGGGATCGAAAGGCATATGATCGGAAATAAAATTAGCCGGTGACATCTTAAAAAATGCATTGTTGAACTTTCTTATGAACTGATTATCCTTTACATAGCCTGCACCCCACGTAGGATCGAAAAGATTCCATTCATCTCCCAATGGTAATGCAACCCATGCATGCGAAACAGGACTGACCCTGCCCTGCTTTTTTGTATAACCGGGAACTATAATTGCATTTATACCTTCCCCTTTGCATATGGCAATAAAAAGTTCAGCGTAACCCTGGCAAACAGCTTTGCGTGTAGCAAGTACTTCGGCTATGGATGGCGGAAGAATGCCTGCGTATTTCTCCCTCTCGAGGAAGCGTTGCACATCGTACCCGATGTTATTGGTGATCCAGACATAGATAGCACGTACCCGGTCTGCGTCTGTTGTAAAATTTTGCTTAATGTAGGAAACCAGTGCATCAACAGATACACAATTGACTTCCGGAATAGCCGCCGCCCTTGCATCTATACCTTTATCCTGAGCATAGCTACTTTGCCTAAGGATGCATAATAATAAAAGAGAAAAAAGGATTTTTACCATAGATAGCAGTTAAATTGATGACGAATGTACAATAAATTGTATATGGAGAAGCCGTAATGCCCCGGTGAAGGTTTGTGCAAAGGTCTTGCGCCGGATTTGTAATGGAAAGCGGGGAATCGTACATCGGCTTGCGCCATTGAAATTTTTTTAATTATGAAGAGGAAGAAAACAACCTTGCACCATAATGGGGCATGTTGCCATTCATGGATGGTGGCTGTAAAAAATTGCGGATAGTAAATTGGAAATGGCTTTTCCATTTTACTAATCTATGTAAATAAAAACAAGTTGACTTCTTTATGTTTTGCCGTTGGTCGAAGACCAGACGGCGGTTCTCACGGGTGGAAGCTAATAATTATTGAATTATTTAGGTTGTGCTGGTGGAATGTTCTTTTATAAGTCCTCGTTGCAAACGAGGACTAGTTACGGCTAGTTGCGGGATTAAAATGTAGAACAATCAACTTTGTAATTCAACATTACATCAGTTAAAGGCGTATGATATAAAAATACTTTTTGATGTAAAATAGGAGAAGGATTAGTACCAGTATAATACCAAAAAATAATCTTAATATCGCTATTTGGCCTAGACCTTAAGTTATAAGTTTTAATTATGTTTTGCTCATAAATATTTTCGGTATTAAATAAGGTGGTATTATTACTTACCAATTCATTTCTTACATGTAATCCATTTAAACTAGGAATATTATTTAAAACTTCAACATTTAATATTAATCCGATTGGTTTCCAAGCATTGATATTTACAATATTGGTATTTCCTGCAATAATTTTTATAGGTTGTAAGTATTCAGGGTAATATGGAGTGCCATAATATTGTTCGGACAAGTTGTATGATTGACCATCATAATCTAATTTATAATCAAATGTCATAGAATAGTCTCCATTAGCATCTGTGTATGCAGTAGCTACTTCGTCATAACTGGTATAAGACGTCCACAAGCCGGCAGAATGGTACACACTTTTTTCCAATACCATTTTGTATCCACTAATGTTTATTCCCCTAATATTATCAGAAACATGACCCTTTATTACAGTTTGAACTCCAGTATTTTCTTTTTTACAAGAAATTAATCCCAAGAACGAAAGAAGTAAAATAATTTGCAAGAACTTTCTCATAAGAATGAAATAAGTACATAAATTGTTGCTGCCAGCATTCATCTTAAGAATAAATCTACAAAATATTTTTAAAGTAATCAATACAGTTCTTATATATTCTTCAGCTCACTGGCTGCCTGATGGAAGCGGATACCCCGCTGAAGGTTTTGTGCAAAGGTCTTGCGCCGGATTTGTAATGGAAAGCGGGAACCAATGTTGATAATGATTCAAATGATGAGAGCCTATAATCATCTTACTTCGTACATCGTACTTCTTACATCGTACATTAACTCAATCTCACTCTCGGATCAACCACGCCATATAAAATATCGGCAAGAATATTTATGAGGATAAAGAACGCAGCGGAAAATAATACTGAACCCATCACAACAGGATAATCCAGTTTGTCCAATGCATCTACGGTAACCTTGCCTATACCCTTCCATCCAAAAATATATTCAACAAAAAAAGCGCCTGCCAGCAATTCGGCAAACCAGCCTGTAATGGCCGTTATCACAGGGTTTAAGGCATTGCGCAACGCATGTTTAAATACAACGGTACGCCTGCTCAATCCTTTTGCATAAGCAGTGCGTATATAATCCTGGTTAAGCACATCGAGCATGGAGCTTCGTGTAAGCTGTGTAATTATTGCCAGCGGACGAATGCCCAATGTAATGGCGGGAAGAATTAAATTCTGCAACGTAAGATAGCGCTGCCCGGTGGTTTCATCAATGTCGAACCAACTGCCGGTTAAATTCAATCCTGTATAAGGATGCAGCACAATGCCAAACAAATAAGCGATAACGATTGCCATAAAAAATGACGGCGCAGAGATACCGATAACGCTGGCAAAAACGGATGAGGTGTCCATCCATGTATTTTGTTTTACCGCTGCCAATACTCCTAATAATACGCCGATGATAGTTGCGAAGATCATCGCAGCAAATGCCAGCATGATGGTG
>JADGPX010000066.1 GCA_017882215.1 Chitinophagaceae bacterium
GAGGATAGTGCTTAATATGCTAAGTAGTTAATTAGTGATGGTCGTTCCATTTTTACTCGAAGATTTTAAGTGTCCTGTTTTAGTGAGTTGCCCAAGCATGACGCACAACACGTAAATATATAATATAAGATGCTATTGCTTAAAAAATTTCACAATTGAAAATCAAACTTTTAGTATTATACATTTTGTACCTGCCTGCCGGTAGGCAGGTTGTTGTTAGTACAATCCATTCTACCAATCTTTGCCAATGTTGATTTTCACCAGCATCTACGCTGAGATAAAAGCTGCATAATGAATCTGCAAGTACCGCCGCTATTCAGCGGGGTGCCGCGAACTTTTGATGAATAAAGAGATGCGGCACAAGTGAGTGATCCTTCGACTTCGCTCAGGATAAACTCCACCATGATGACCAAAGAACAAATGCCCGTCAACAAAAAAATTAAAATGATTTATTCTTTCCAGCCCAACTAACTGATCTAATATAAACGCATACTTCAAAGCAGTAAGTTTTTGTCTTTCGAATCGGCCGGACTCGCCGCCATGAAGGAAACGGAACCCTGGATTATGAAGCTTTTCCTGCAGTTAAATATGCAAAAGGATATGAGGTTATTTTAGAACATGGAGATACCTTGTTTATGCCTGCAGGCTATTGGCATCATATGGAATATTTAGATGGCGGTTTTGCTATGAGCTTAAGAGCACTGCAAGGTTCTATGGGCGGAAAAGCAAAGGGTTTATGGAATTTATTTGAAATGAGAACAATAGATACAGTTATGAAAAAAACGCTCCCAAAGCCCTGGTACAATTATAAAAACATAAAATTTTTAAGGCGGCAAATAAGGCATTAAAAAACTATGAGAATTAAAAATTAAAATTATCTTTGTATCCGAATAAGCAGTAATTTGCAATTTGCATATCTCAAAAATCTCTTTCCTAATCCTATATTGAAAACTATCAAATGCCTGAAGAGGTATAATTTTTATAATTAGCTTCAAAGAGAAGAAAATATCCTTTTTAAAATATCTTATCTAACTATATAGATTAAAATTTTTTTTCTTGTGGTTTCAGAGGTAAGCAAGGCCGGTGATATTTATCACTGGCCATTCTTTTTAACCTCATCCCTAACCCTTCTCCATCCCGAAATTTCGGGAGAGAAGGGAGATGTAGTGTCTAAAATAATTTGTTAGGGTAATTTTGTTCAGGATGTGGGGCTATTCATTATTCCAGCGCTTTATTGATAAATTTTACCAGCTGCATTAGCGCTTTAAAAGCTTTGATAGCTTTTTCAGTTAATTTATTGTTTGTAAGATCCGCATCAGACAAATATTTTGTAGCAATCAGGCTTTTAAACTTTAAATATTCGCCTGCAGGATTTTCTTTATCATATCCTCTTGGCAGGTTATTTAGTTTTACATCAGGAGTACTTTCAAGCTCCTTATATTCAGACACAAAACTTTTACCTTCAACAATACTTTTAAATTCATCAAAGCAATAATCAATTTCCTGCCTGATCTTTTTTAACTCACTTGCCATCGGCATCCATAAGCCACCACCTACAAAACTTTTACCTCCCGGCTCTACATGAAAATAGTATCCTGCATAAATTGATTTTTTACCACCACGATTAATACTTGCACCCATATTAATTTTGTAAGGTGTTTTATTTTTTGAGAAACGTATATCCCTGTTTAATCTGAATACACAATCTTTAACCTGCAGTTCTTTTACGTCACTATCAAACTGTGCTGTTTTTTTAATAAGAATACTAACAAAATTTTCAAAGTCACTTTTTGCATCCATGTATTGGTTACGATGAGCATCAAGCCATACCTTATTGTTATTTTTAGATAGCGATTTTAAAAATTGTAATGTTGATGATTGAAGCATAAAATTTAATTTGTCTGAACCCTGCCCGTCCGGTCAGGCGGGCATGATTTATAGGATTACAGGATTTATGGGAAAACCAGTTTTGTAAAGATGCGCAAGCAACTGCAATTAAAAAATCTTATTAATCTAAAAATCTACCCAAACCTGCCTACCGGCAGGCAGGTCATGGTTCAGATGTTTCACATTTTTATCATTTTTAAAAACTCTTCTTCATTCATTATTTTAATGCTGCTTATCTTTTTTGCTTTATCAAGCTTGCTGCCGGCATCTTCTCCTACAACCAGGTAATTTAATTTGCTGCTGACGCTGCCAAGGAGACGACCACCATTTTTTTCTACCAGCTCTTCTGCCTCACTGCGTTTTAAAGTTGGTAAACTGCCTGTAAATAAAAATGTTTGTTGATCAAGTTTGCCGTTTATCTCAACTTCCTTTTTTGTATTTTTAAGATTAACCCCAAGCTTTTCTAATTTTTTTATCATTTCAATATTATCTGCCAGATGAAAAAACTGGTAAATGCTTCCGGCAACTTTTATTCCCACATCTTCTAAATTCTGCAATTGTTCCAATGAGAATTTTTCAAAATCGAGCAAATGATCAACAGCTTTGGCTAGTGTTTTAGCAGTGGCTTCACCAACATAACGGATACCTAAACCAAAGATCAACCTGTTTAATGATTGAGATTTTGAATTATCAATAGCAGTTTTTAAATTATCAATTGATCTTTGCCCAAAACCTTCCAACTGAGAAATTTTTTCATAGTCAAGTGTATAAATTCCGGGTATATCTTTTAATAAACCCATCTCATAAAACTTAATAATATTAGCTGCTCCAAAACTCCTGATATCCATTGCATCTTTACTTACAAAATGAATGATGCGCTCAACCACCTGTGCTTTACAATTGATATTAACACAGCGTAAAACAGCCTCTCCTTCCGGCTTTACCAGTTCATCTCCGCATACCGGACATTTTGTTGGAAAAACAATTTTCTTTTCATTTCCTTTTCTTAATTCAATCAAAGGTTTTACAATGTATGGTATTACATCGCCGGCTCGTTCCACCAAAACTGTATCACCAATCCTAACATCTTTTTCTTTTACTACATCAGGATTAAAAAGTGAAATGGAAGTAACCGTTACACCACCAATAGGAACAGGATCAATTTTAGCAACAGGCGTTATAGCACCTGTACGACCTACCTGAAATTCAACATTAATTAATTTACTGGTTGCCTGCCGGGCTTTAAATTTAAAAGCCATAGCCCACCTTGGGTGATGTGTTGTACTTCCCATTCTTTGTTGCAGTTCCACATCATTTACTTTAATTACTATTCCGTCTATTTCATAAGGAAGGTCTTCTCTTTTTTTCTCAAAATCGTTACAAAACTTAATTACATCTTCTATTCCTGATAAAACCTTTTTTTCTTTTGCGGGACTCTTAAAGCCAAGCTGCCAAAGCATTTCAAGAGAACTGGAATGTGTTTGCAATTGACGATTGACCACTGACGATTGACCATTGACGTAGCTGATATGATACAATATCGCTTCAAGATTTCTTTTTCTAACTACCATAGGGTCTTTCATTCTTAAAGAACCGGAAGCTGCATTTCTTGGATTGGCGAGTGGAGCAAGTCCTTGCTCTACGAGATGTTCATTGTATTTTTTAAAGCTTTGTTTTGTCATTAATACCTCGCCGCGTATTTCAATTTTTTGTATTCCATAATCAGAAAATTTAGCAGAAAGAGGAATGGATTTTACCTGCTTTATATTTGTTGTTATATCATCTCCTTTAGTGCCATCGCCTCTTGTTGCAGCTCTTACCAAAATATCATTCTCATAAATTAAGGAGATACTTGCGCCATCAAATTTTGGTTCTACGCTATATTCTATCTCATCTGTATTGATAAGTTTTCTTCCTCTCTTATCCCATTCTATAAGATCTTCAGCATTATAACTGTTTTCCAGACTAAGCATTGGCACTAAGTGTGGAACTGTTACAAACTCTTTATTCAAACTATTACCAACTCTTTGCGTAGGCGAATCAGGTGTAATTAATTCAGGAGTTTCCGCTTCAATCTTTTCTAAATCTTTATACAGATTATCATATTCATAATCACTTATCAAAGGTTCATCTAAAACATAATACCTATGCTCATGAAAACGCAGAATATCCCGCAATTCATTTATGCTTCCAGGTTCTTTCAGAAGCTTTTTTGTAACAGCCTGTAATTTTTGCGTTTGCTCTTTGGTATACATGAGAGAAATAATTCTAAAGAAATAAAATTACATTCTTATATTTTATTAAGTGCACCAAATGGAAGTTCCTGCTAAAGAATCGAGGAAAAAAATTATTAATATATCGTGGAAAGTTAAACTTGAGTACTTACATAATCCTCATTGCCTTAGCAAATGTTGTTACCACAAAAGGAAGTGAAAGCCAAAACCATGGTCTTAAATTTGGCATGATAAGCATGATAATAATTACAGCAGCAGATATAAAAAAATATAACCACCATTTACCTGAACCTTCTGCAGTATTCATATAATTTTAATTTGGCGCAAATATAATCGCAATACACTTCTTTATAAAAATAAATCCCAATTATACATAATTATTTAGGTGAGAAATTTTTTTAGTCAAAATTATTGTTGAATATCAGTTGCTTATAACACCTCCTTCAAAATAAGTTGCTTAATTTCTTGGTAGATTAATTACATTATCCCACCTTTGCACTCCATTTAAAAAATCCCCGCCAGAATGAATCTGTCGGGCTGGCATCGGGATAGCGATGGTCTTTCGACTCCGCTCAGGATTTCAAAGGATATCATTTAAAAAATAAAATATAAATGAGCAAATTACATTTCACCACTAAACATGCGAACGAGGCTGCTGTGCAGCGTAATTGGTACGTTGTTGACGGTACTAATCAAACTGTTGGTCGTATGTGCGCTAAAATAGCGTCCGTTCTCCGTGGTAAGAACAAGCCTTATTATACGCCCCATGTTGATTGCGGCGATTTTGTTATTGTAACTAATTGCGATAAAATTAAATTCACCGGCAACAAGCTGGATGATAAACTTTATATCAATTACAGCGGTTATCCAGGTGGTAAAAAAGAAGAGACTGCCAGGGAACTTTTAAGACGTCGACCTGATGCTATAACTGAAAGAGCCGTTAAAGGAATGCTTCCTAAAAATCGCTTAGGTCGCAAGATGTATAAAAAATTATTTGTGTATGCAGGTTCTGAACATCCTCATGGTGCACAAAAACCTCAAACCTTAACTTTCTAATTCTAAATAATGGAAAAACAAAAAAATGCAGTAGGACGCCGTAAAGAAGCTGTAACAAGGGTTTTCCTCACTAAAGGTGATGGAAAAATAACAATTAACGATAAGGATTATAAAACATATTTTCCTTTGGTTTATTTACAAAATCAGGTTGAAGCTCCCTTTAAAACACTTGAAGCTGCTGATAAATTTGATGTTGTTGTAAATGCACAGGGTGGTGGTGTAAAAGGTCAGGCAGAGGCAGTGAAATTGGGAATTGCACGTGCTTTATTGCAGGTGAATCCCGAGTTTCGTCCGGCACTTAAAGCAGCCGGATTATTAAAGCGTGATTCACGTGCTGTTGAGCGTAAAAAACCTGGAAAGAAAAAAGCAAGGAAGAGCTTCCAGTTTAGTAAGAGATAAGAAAAGCTATAAGCTATTAGCTTCGAGCTATAAGCCTTGGGTTCTCTGCCCGAAGCTCATGACTCGAAGCTCACAGCTAATAAATCATAAAATCATTCAATCGTAATACATGGAACAAAATACTTCTTTACAACAGCAACTTCTTGAAGCAGGTGTTCACTTCGGGCATCTAAAAAAGAAGTGGAATCCTAAAATGTTGCCTTACATTTTTGCTGAGAAAAAAGGTATTCACATTATTGACCTTAACAAAACTGTTGAAGGTTTACAGGAAGCCGCGGCTGCCTTGAAATCAATTGCAAAGAGCGGTAAAAAAATAATGTTTGTCGCCACTAAAAAACAAGCTAAGGAAATTGTAACTGAATGTGCACAGCGTGTAAACATGCCTTATGTAACAGAGCGTTGGTTAGGCGGTATGTTGACAAACTTCAATACAGTTCGTAAGAGTGTAAAGAAAATGCAAAGCATTGAAAAAATGCTGAATGACGGGACGCTTGACAGCATCACAAAAAAAGAGCGTTTAACGCTTGCACGTGATAAAGAAAAAATGGAAAAAGTTTTAGGAGGTATTGCACAAATAAGCCGTGTACCTGCAGCTTTATTTTTGGTTGATATTGGTCATGAACATATTGCACTTGCTGAAGCAAGACGTTTAGGCATTACAACATTTGGAATGGTTGATACCAATTGCGACCCTAATAAAGTTGAGTTCTCAATCCCTGCAAATGATGATGCCACAAAATCAATTGCAATAGTTACCAATTATATAGTTGCCGCAATTGCAGAAGGTCTTGCAGAAAGACAGGCACAAAAGGATGATGAGCCCGCTGAAACCCTGGATGACACAGAAAACAAGGCAGCAAAATTTGAAGTTGGCAGCGATGAAGATAGAGAACGTCGTCGTCGTGGACAAAGCGGCGGAAGAGGTCCCGGCGGGCCGGGTGGACCACAAAGACGTCGTACAACCGGCGGGCCTGGTGGCGGTGGCAACAGGCCAGGGCCCCCAGGCGGTCGCAGATAATTAACCCCTATCCCCTAAAGGGGTATAGGAAAAAAAGAAATAAAAAAAGTAAATAATATTTTTCACTAAAAATTAGTCCGCCTGTGGCGGATATGGGCTATGAATACTACAACAATAACAACAGCAGATATAAATAAATTACGTCAGCAAACAGGTGCAGGCATGATGGATTGCCGTAAAGCATTAACAGAAAGTAATGGTGAATTTGAAGCAGCTATTGATTACCTGAGAAAAAAAGGACAAAAAGTAGCAGCGCTTAGAGGTGACCGTGAGGCGAAAGAGGGAGTAGTAATAGCTAAAACAACTGAAGATAATAAAACAGGTTTCATTATTAATGTAAGCTGCGAAACTGATTTTGTAAGTAAGAATGCTGAGTATGTTGCTTTTGCAGGATCAATTATGGAAGCTGCAATTGAAAATAATGTAAAGAGTATTGATGAATTAAATTCAGTAAAAATTGGCGATGATACTGTTACTGATAAATTAAATGAACAGGTTGCAAAAATTGGTGAAAAGATAAGCGTATCAAAATTTGAAAGAGTAGATGCAGAATATGTATCAGCTTATATTCATGGAGCTTATAGAATGGGCGTATTGGTGGGCTTTAATAAAAATGCAGGCGAAGCAGGTAAAGATATCGCTATGCAAATCGCCGCAATGAACCCCATTGCTGTTGATCAGTCATCAGTAGCTCCGGAAGTTATTGCCAGAGAAAAAAATATTGCAATTGAACAGGTGAAGGCAGAAGGCAAGCCGGCGGAGATGGCTGAAAAAATAGCAATGGGAAAGATCAATAAATTTTTTAAAGAAAGTACATTACTTGCACAGCCCTTTGTAAAGGATAACAATAAATCAGTATCCGATTATCTAAAAAGCATAGATGCTGATTTAAAAGTTGTAGCTTTTAAAAGAGTTAGCATTGGGATAATCCCGGCAAAGTAGGATTATAAAAAGAATATTCAGAGCTGTCTTATGGTGGCTCTTTTTTTATTCTATACTTTGATAAAGCTACAGGTGTCATAAATAATTATCCATTATCTTGCAGCGGCTAAAATTAAAAATCTAAAAATCTTAAATCAGCAATTGCATGCTTCCACGCTACAAACGTGTTCTCTTAAAAATTTCCGGTGAATCTTTAATGGGTGATAAAAATTTCGGACTTGATTCTGATGTGATATCACAATATGCAGAGGATATAAAATTAATAACAGAGCTTGGCGTACAGGTAGCCATTGTTATTGGTGGAGGAAATATTTACCGCGGCATGAATGAGGCTGAGACTGGTATTGAGCGGGCACAGGGAGATTACATGGGAATGCTTGCCACCGTAATAAATGGTATGGCGCTGCAAAGCGGTTTAGAAAGAACAGGTGTGTATACCCGGTTACAAAGCGCTATAAAAATGGAGCAAATTGCCGAACCCTATATCCGCCGCCGTGCCATACGGCACTTAGAAAAAGGACGCGTAGTGATCTTTGGTGCAGGAACAGGCAATCCTTATTTTACTACTGACACTGCGGGTTCATTAAGAGCCATCGAAATAAAAGCTAATGTTATTTTAAAAGGAACAAGAGTAGATGGAATTTATACATCAGATCCGGAAAAAGATCCTTCCGCAGAAAAATTTGAAACCATCTCTTTCAATGATTGCATAACAAAAAATTTAAAGGTAATGGATATGACTGCCTTTACTTTATGCATGGAAAATGAACTACCTATTATCGTTTTTGATATGGATACTCCTGGTACTTTATTAAGAGTTGTTACCGGAGAAAAGGTAGGCACACTGGTTACAGGATAATTTTTTTTGTGAGACGTTAAACGTGAAATTTTAACTCAGTTCTCTCAGTATTACAAAGTAGCCAGGAAAGCTTTTATATCTGTAATGGATGTTGGCTGAGGTTTCAGAGGCACAACCTGGGTTCCATTGAGATTTGTTTGCCCCGTAGTAATAGTTTCATATCCAAGATAATAACTGTTGGTTCCCTTTTTTGTAATTGAAACTACAACAGCTAATTTGCCTGGAGGAACTTTTGATGATGAGAATTTTTTTGATGTGGCATCTCCATACATTCCCACTACAGATTTTATATCTTTAAAAACAAGATAAACAGAAGTGTTGGCATTCGTATAATCAGCCGGGAGACTGGCGGTAACATTCACTCTTGCGCCTGAGGTATCTGCAAGAAAATAATCGCAGTTTAACCAGCGCAATTTATCACTAACAATTTCATATCCCTGTGATGTCACTCCTATCGCTGTTGAGCCGTTTAAAGTAGATTGAATCCAGTTGAATTTTTCGGGGTTACTTTCATCACCATAAAATAATTTCATTAAAGAAGACGGGCTGCTGTCATTGTATTTAATATAGATTGTTTTGCCGGGAGCTAAATGCAATTCTTCATTTTCTTTTCTTATTCTTACAAAGATCTCTCCGCCTGAGATTAGTACCCCGCCGGATGATGTAGTTGGTTTATCAAGTCTTACCATATCGCCTCTTTGTTTTATCAGCATTGTTTCAATATAAACATTACCTGTTGCCAATTGACCGTTTGAAATCAGAAGACTTTGCGGAAGCACTATAACAGTTAAGCCTTCAAGTGTTACAAAAGTTGCTCCAGCAGTTGCATCAATGCTATCAAGAATTACTTCTTTGTTCAATAATTTTTTCACTTCACTAACAGGAGATAGATCAGTAACGGCAGAAACCCAGTTCGTATCTAAACCCGCGGATGTTGTATCAGGGATAAATATATCTGTATTCTTTTGGCAAGAGGTAATCAACATTGCTGTTATTACCAAATGAAATAAAATTATTTTTGTCTTCATCTTCATTGTTATTATCAGATACTTTTAGTATTAAAATTGCTGCCTGCTACTTTAGGTCAAATCTTATTCCGGCACGCAAACCTGCTATATGATATTTTTGCTGCAGGTTTAAATTCTCCTTACTCATTGGCGATAAATTATACCTGAAATACGGCTCTAAAACAAGGTGAAGCTTATCTGTCATTTTATAATACACAGATACACTTCCCATAAATCCTACACCAATATTATTTTTAAATTGATAAACTGAATTACCCTTGCCGGTTGTAATAGATACCGGCTGATAGGCACTGTCCAGCACATCTCCTTTATACCATGAATACACATTTATGATAACGCCCGCATTAATATTTGCATGAATTTTTCCATTACCTAACTCGTACCCAATTACCAATGGAATATCTATATTTCTGTACTTGTTATATGTTGTTTTTATCCGTGTACCAGTCTGCTGGTATTGAAGCGTATCATTAATATAAATTGTATCACCTGGCGATCTAATGATTACTCTTGTTGTAATTACAGTTACGTATTTTATTTCGTTAGGATTGAAGTAAAAAAACTTTTCATTTACCTGGGTATAGTTTACTCCTGCTCTTACACTGGTACCATTATTAAACACTTTTGTATATCGTATACCTGCACTAAATGCGGATGCGAATTTTGTACTGGCTTTTCTTTTTTGTAAATAATTATTGCTTGCTGTATCATCATAACTTTTATAATTATCAAAAGCATAATCAGGACCTAAGTAAACTTCCCAATACTTTTTGTTTCCTGCAGCATTCTTTTCAATAGTAGGACAATCGGGTAATTTTATATTTTTTGAATTAAGAATTTTGGTGCCGAACAATTCTCTTGCGTTATTAAATCTGAAAGGAGAAAATAATATAGTATTAGTTACTTCTTTATTGTTTTGAGTAATGGATGTAAGCTCTTCTTTATTTATTTCAACGTTATGACTCTCGTTAGCATCAGTATTTTTTATTCCATTCTTACGGGATGAAGGTGTGAAGAAATTATTTTGGTTTGATGAATTGCCTGAATTTACAGAAGGCTCATCTGGAATAATATCGGTAATATTTTTTTCTGCCTGTGCAGATTGATCGCTTAAAGTTGTTGGCTTACCTTCACTAATGTTTTTTTCAGATGCTGTATTTACTGTTTGAGAAGCAGGAATATTTTTAGCTGAAGCAATATTTTTAGCTGAAGAATTATTGTTTCCTGAAGAAAGTAAAAGATACGATGTGCCTCCTCCAATAAGCAGTATAAGAGATAATATTAAAAGATTGCCGCCGCTAAGTATGTTCCAAAATCCCTTTGGTTTTGACTTGCGCCTGGCAGCAATATTCTCCCAAATATGCCCGGGCACATTGGGTGAATAGTCGCTGAAGTGCGCCTTCACAAAATCATCAAAGGGTAAATTCTTCATACTGCAACTTTTTGCTTTTGTATTATTTGTTGTTTCAACATATTTCTTGCTTTTACTAATTGACTTCTTGATGTGCCCGGTTGGATTTTAAGCATTTGCGCAATTTCTTCGTGCTGGTAACCCTCGATAACATACAGGTTAAAAACTAAACGATAACCATCGGGCAAATTATTTATCATACCAAGTAATTCTTTTTCATTTAAATGAGCGTATGCCGAAGCTTCCATCGAACTCTCATTCCTGTCTGTAATTTCATAGCCGCTTACCTCTTTATCATAACGGATAACCGTATATTTTTTTAAAGCGGTATTCACTACTATCTTTCTTATCCAGCCTTCAAAAGAGCCTTCTGATTTAAACTGGTAAATCTTTTCAAAAACCTTTATAAAAGCATCCTGCACAATATCTTCAGCATCTGCTGTACTACGGGCATACCGCTGGCATACTCCAAGCATTTTGCCTGCGTACCTGCGGAAAAGTTCTCTTTGGCATGATTCATCTTCCTGTATACATCCTTTTATTAATTCATCATCTGTCAAAAAAAAAATAGATTTACACCTTATTTTTACAAATTAGATACCCTGATAACCATATACGCTGCCCCAAAGCATTTATTGTATCAAAAGTTAAGTAAAAAAGACTTTATTACAGCTTAATTTTTGTATAACACGTAGAAATAATATAAATTACGGAACCTGGGTTTCATTTTTTATTACTAAATAACAGCTTTATGTGGCTTTGGTGGATAGTATCGCTGGTAATTCTAATGGCGTCTATAATATTTTCTTTGTACATTTTTTATAGCAGCTATAAAGCAATGCCTGTAAAAAAGGAATTCCTGTTAAAAAGAAATTATAATAGTGTAAGAAAATTTATTCCCATTACAAAACAACAGGTTATCTCTTCCCTAAAACTAAAATTACAGTCTGTAGAACATAATTCGATGCTTTATTATGATGAATTAAAAAAGCTTCAGCAAAGAATTCAGACGCTTGAGAAAAATAAAGGAACAGGTTATCAAAAAGATGAAAAAGCCGTATACGATGATGAAAACTGGGAAGAGCTTTATTACCAGTTACATGATGAGAAAGAAAAAATGGAAAATGAGTTGGACCTTACCAATCAAAAATTGCAAGAAGCTGAAAGCCTGGTGAATGAATTAAAAAGAAAGGAAACATTATGGAAAGAAAAGCGAAGTGAACTGGAAAATGAATTAAATAAAGCTCATACCTTACAAAATAAAATCGGAGAACTGCAGCGAGAACTTGAAGGTGCCGCAGAGAGAGAGCAGGATTTACAGCAACAGTTAGAAGCACAAAAAGAGCTTTATAAAGATTTTGAATTATTACAGCAGCAATATGCTTATATACAAAGCGAGGCAGATGAATTAAGAAACAGAATAAAGGATATAAATAACAGGGACGTTTTATTACAACAAAAAATTAATCGCTTAACCGAGCTTGAAAGCACCATTGAAATATCAGAATATGAAAAAATGGATATTAAAAAAAGTATAGAAGAAATTATAATAGAAAATGAAGCATTAGCGGTTAAATTACAGGAGTTGCAGGAAAAGCTGAATGCGGAAAAATATGCATAAATTGAGAAAAAATTTATTTATAAA
>JADGPX010000291.1 GCA_017882215.1 Chitinophagaceae bacterium
CCATTGGCTACTATAATTTACGGTTTATTCATGCGGTATTGAATGATACTTTGGGTAAAACTGTTGACCTTTTTTCTTATGCAAAAAATGCTGTTATTTATAGTAATCTTAAACCCGGAGCCGTTACTGCATTTTCACAAATAGGGGTAAATCTTCAGGTTACAGATACTTTATATGTTACCAGGTCATTAGCAACTGGGGTATCATCAACTACACCATTATCATCACGTCTCATATTAGCTAAAATGTCTTTCCAGGCAGGTAGTCAAAAATCTTATACTGTTTATTTCAGGGGCGATATTAATTTAACTGCCACCACTAATATCAAAAGCAGGGCACTTTCTTTTTACAGACACGAATAGGAGATTTACTCAAATATATTTATTAAGAGGCTATTTCAAAAAGGTAGCCTCTTTTTCTTTGGTAAATGAAGTAATTCTAGTGAAACACAAACAATTAAATTTATATTTATCTTCGAAACTAAAAATCTAATTTATGAAATCATTATTCTTAATTGCCTTCTCTTCATTTCTGTTTAGTAATATCACATTTTCCCAGGCAAAAATTGACAGTACTGCTAAACCAGAAGAAACAACTTTTTATGATGGCCCTGCCAATACTTTATTTGCTCCCGGTTTTTTATTAAGGACGCGATCAAAGAATTATTATGAAATAACCGGTAAGCTGAAACAAATGAATAAGGTTGCCAACCCTACCGTACAGGTTTACAAAGAGAAAAGAAAATACAAGTTAGTCATTGAGGGAATTGAAGAACCCATTCCGGCAACCAAATTACAAGATGTGGTAGAAAGTAATATTGATGGGGATTTCAGAGGATGGGATGGTACCACTTCTTTTAAATTCTTGAACGGGGATGTATGGGTTCAGGATGAAATAAAAACATTGTTCAGCCCTGCTGTATTCAGGCCTGTTGTTTATATATATAGAGGATCTGATGGAACTTACAAAATGAAAGTGACTGGTGTTGATGAAACTCTCCAGGTAAAAAAGAAATAATCACGCTGAATAATTAAACTCTAATAAAACAGGAAGCCCATGCTTCCTGTTTTAATTAAATACCTTTTAAACTTATTGATAAGAAATAATCTTATCAAACCCAATAAGAGAAATAAAATTTCATTCCCTTATCCATTTAAAAAGAACATCATTATATTTTAAAAATGATATTTACAAACTATTTCCAAAAAACAGGTAACACAACAAAATAGAAGTAACAATCCCTACAAGATCTGCGAGCAACATAGCACCAATGGAATAGCGTGTATTTTTTATAGAGACAGCGCCAAAGTAAACAGCAATTACATAAAAAGTTGTATCGGATGATCCCTGCAAAATACAGGACAATCTTCCAGCGAAAGAATCAGGTGAAAAAGTTTTCATTGTATCAATCATCATTCCCCTTGCCCCGCTACCGCTAAGTGGTTTTATTAATGCAGTTGGCAGGCCATCAACAAAACGTGTATCGGTACCTATTGCTACAAACAAATTTTTCATCCCCTCTATTATTACATCAAAAGTGCCGCTGGTGCGCAACATGCTTATTGCTACCAACATTCCAACCAGGTAGGGAATAATCTTTACTGCTGTTTCAAAACCACCTTTGGCACCTTCAACAAATGCATCAAAAATATTTATGTTCTTATAAAGCGCTCCCAGTATTATTAAAAAAAAGATCAACAATATTAGTCCATTGCTTAACACTCCGGAGAAACTTTGTACCCCCTGGAAATTAAGCGATTTAAGATATATGACAAGTAAAGCGATTATTGCAGAAAGCCCTCCTACCCAAAGCAACACTACAGGCTGAAGAATTTTTATTTTTTGCTTATACGATACAATTAACATTGCTGCTATAGTTGCAACAAATGTTGCAATCATACATGGCACAAAAATATCCGTTGGGTTTGCAGATTTTAAAGCCGCCCTTGCGGCTATAATACTCACCGGAATAAGAGTAAGTCCTGATGCATGTAAACACAGAAACATTATCTGTGCATTGGAAGCAGTTTCTTTATGAGGATTTATTTCCTGCAAACTTTGCATAGCTTTAATTCCAAATGGGGTTGCTGCATTATCCAGTCCTAATAAATTAGCTGAAAAATTCATCATCATATGCCCCATGGCAGGATGGCCTTTAGGAACTTCAGGAAAAAGTTTCGAGAAAAATGGACCTATAATTTTCGATATAATTCTTATACCTCCTGCTCTTTCAGCAATGCTCATAAAACCCATAAACAAAGCCATAATGCCAATAAGATTTATAGAAATATCTACAGCCGTTTTGCAGGTTGCAATAATGCCATCTGCACTCTGTTCACGGTAAGTAATAATTTTATTATCAGCTGTTTTAACAATTTTATTTTCACCGCTTTTATATTCTTTTGATGCATTTAATATACTGATGACCTCGGGTGAAAGTGCAGATGAATCAAGCATTTTAGTTTTAGATGTATCTCCTGATTTGCCAATAACCATCTTGCTGTAAATATCCTTTCCGCCAAAAAAAATATATTGAAATGATGCAGCAACAATTGCTATGATAATAAATGCCGCCCATATTCTGCTTAATGCCATGTATTAAAAGGTTTAATAGTTTAATGGTTTAATGCCCGCCCGGCTGAACGCCGTTCGGACGGGGTTTAAAGGTTGGAATTAAAAACTAAGATAGTAATCCTAAATCATTTTACATCAATTGACTTACTTTTGCCGCTCTTAATATAAATCTTTACATCGTACTTCGTACATCATAAATCGTAAACATAAATGCCTTTAAGAGCAGGAATTGTTGGTTTGCCCAACGTTGGAAAATCAACTTTATTTAATGCAGTCAGCAACAGTGCAAAGGCACAGGCAAGCAATTACAGGTTTTGTACCATCGAGCCAAATATTGGTTTAGTAAATGTACCTGATGAAAGGCTTGATAAATTAGCAGCGTTGGTAAAACCTAACAGGATAGTACCAACACAAATCGAGATAGTTGATATTGCTGGTTTAGTAAGAGGAGCAAGTAAGGGAGAAGGTTTGGGAAATAAATTTTTAGCAAACATTCGTGAAGTGGATGCGATCATTCATGTAGTAAGATGTTTCGAGGATGAAAATATTTTAAGAGATGAGGGACCCATAAATCCTATAAGCGATAAAGAAATTATTGAAACTGAATTGCAGTTAAAAGATCTTGACAGCGTAGAAAGAAAAATCTCACGCACAGAAAAAATGCTGAAGACCGGCGACGCTAAAGTAAAATTAGAATATGAAGTGTTGCTTCGCTGTAAAGAACATTTAGATAAAGGAAAAAATGTT
>JADGPX010000067.1 GCA_017882215.1 Chitinophagaceae bacterium
ATGCCGGGCAAATGCGCAGCGCCGCCTGCTCCGGCAATAATAACTTTTAATCCTCTTTGCTTTGCAGTAGTTGCATAATCCACCATACGCAATGGCGTAGGATGCGCTGAGACAATCGTAAGCTCAAACTTTACATCAAATTTTTCTAAAAGTTTTGCAGCAGCATCCATAATTTTCAGGTCGCTGTCACTGCCCATAATAATTCCAACTTGTATTGGCATATACAAATGTAACTTGTTTAATTAAAATATTTTTGTAACCGAACCTGCCTGTCGGCAGGTAGGCAAAATTTCTAATGCAAAGATAAAATTTCAGGCATTATCATTGCTTACCGGTAAAGATTAATATTTTTACTGTTCATAAACGGCATGATGAAACATACATTTCTATTTGCAATCACTATATTTTTTTTTATTCCATTCAAAGGGTTAACTCAAAATTCACAGGATTCCGTTCTGCAAAATGCTACACTTTATAATTGCATACAATATGCGCTAAAGCATCAACCCATTATTCAGCAATCATTGATTGATGAAAAAATTACGAAAGAAACCATCAGAACAAAACTGGCAGACTGGTATCCTCAACTAAACCTGAATGCGAACTATCAAAATTATATTCAATTACCAACCTCTTATTTTGGCGGTAATTATGTTAATAACGGAACGCATAATATTGCTGGCATTAATTTTACCGCTACACAAAATATTTTTAACAGGGATGTGTTGCTTGCAAGCAGAACTGCCCCTGATGTTAGAAGAGAAATAAGACAAATAACAGACAGCAACAGAATAAGCATTGCAGCCGAAGTAGGTAAAACTTTTTATGATGTGCTGCTAACACAAAAACAAATAGATGTTCTGGATGAAGATATTGTTCGATTGAACAGAAGTCTGAAAGATGCGTATAATCAATACCAGGGCGGCATTGTTGATAAAACTGATTACAAGCGTGCCACCATTTCCTTAAACAATGCAAAAGCCCAACGTAAACAGGGGGAGGGTTTATTAACTGCAAAATATTTTTTTCTGAAACAATTAATGGGCTACCCCGATAGTGCTTACCTGCAATTGCAATACGACAGCACACAACTGGAAATAGATGCTCAATTGGATACCCTGCAGCAAATTAATTACGATAACAGAATTGAATACAAATTATTGCAAACACAAAAACGTTTGCAACAGTATAACCTGAAATATTATAAATGGGGTTTTTTGCCAGTAGTATCTGCGTATGGCAGTTACAACATTAATTATTTTAATAATAATTTTGGGAAATTGTACAATCAGTCGTTCCCAAATTCAGACATTGGTTTACAACTTTCGTTTTCTATTTTCCAGGGATTTAAAAGGATTCACCAGACAAGGGCTGCCGAATTACAGATTGAAAGCGTTGATTGGAGAATTATATTTTTAAAAAGCAGAATAGTCTCGGAATACGCACAGGCATTGGCTTTGTATAAAGGTAACCTTGCCAATTATGATGCGTTGAAAGAAAATGTGCAATTGGCAAATGATGTTTACAATGTTATCAGGCTGCAATACCAGCAGGGTATTAAAACTTATCTTGATGTAATTATTGCTGAAAGCGACTTGCGGACATCGCAATTAAATTATTATGCTGCATTGTACCAATTATTGCAAAGCAAGATTGATGTGCAAAAAGCATTGGGAACTATTCAATATTAAAAAATGGTGAGTAGTAAATAGTGAGGAATATTCTGTAAAACAAAAATCAAATTTTAAATATCGAAAGATAAATTTCTGACATGAAAAATAGAACTCTTCAATTGTTTATTGTTTTTAGCTGTGCGTTTATAATCTTTTCCTGTAGTGAAAAGAAAAAAGATGAAAAACAAAAACCACCACCAACCGTTGTAAATGTGTACCAGGTAAAAAAAGAAAGCGCTGTGTATTATGATGAATATCCGGCAACCGTAGCTGCTCTTAACCAGGTTGATCTAAGAGCCGAGGTTACCGGATATATTACAGGAATTTTTTTTACAGACGGGCAGCATGTACGTAAAGGGCAAAAATTATATGATATTGACCGGCAGCAATTCCAGGCTAATTACGACCAGTCTGTTGCTAATTTAAATGTATCAAAAGCTAATTTAGCAAAGGCACAACAGGATGCGGACCGCTACAATGATTTGTTGAAACAGGATGCCATTGCGAAACAGGTTTATGACCATGCAATGGCTGATTTGCAAAGCGCTAAAATGCAGGTGGAGGCTGCAAAATCAAATGTTAGAAATGTGCAGGCAACTGTAAAATATTCTGCTATCTATGCTTCATTTGCAGGAACCATTGGCATATCGCAGGTAAAAATGGGAGCGCTGGTTACAGCCAATCAAACTTTATTAAATACTATTTCATCTGAAGACCCGATGGCGGTAGATATTGCAGTGGATCAAAAAGAAATTCCACGCTTTATACAACTGCAGCAAAATCCTTCCATTGTTAAAGATTCAGTTTTCACTTTGCGATTACCGGATAATTCCATTTATCCGCAAACAGGAAAAGTGAGTTTTATTGACCGTGCTGTTGATCCGCAAACAGGAACTATTAAAGCAAGATTGGTGTTTGCCAATCCAAAAAATATTTTAAAAGCCGGCATGAATACAAATGTTCGGATAAAAAATAATAATACCGACAGCTTATTCATGCTTATTCCTTACAAAGCGGTTACTGAGCAGATGGGAGAATATTTTGTATTTGTGGTGAATGACAGCAGCAAAGCCATTCAACATAAAATATTATTAGGAACTATAATTAATGATAAGGTAATTGTAAAACAAGGATTGAATGAAGGTGATAAAATTGTAACGGATGGTGCTCAAAAATTAAAAGACAGTACCACTGTACAAATTGGATCGCCGAAGAAACAATAAAAAAGTTTAGTAAAGAACTGAACTTTTAAGTGTGCGACGTTCGCTCGGATGAATCCATTCGGACGGGCAACAGAAGCCTGATTGAAATTCAAAAGCCCGGTACAAAAAAATATGATTGAAAATAAAGTAAGAACGAATTTATGATTGCAGATACTTTTATAAGACGTCCTGTTACCGCCATTGTTGTATCGGTAGTAATATTGTTGCTCGGTATTCTGGCAATTAATAATTTGCCTGTTGGTCAATACCCTGAAATTAGTCCAGCGGCAGTGCAAATTACCAGCACATTTAGTGGTGCTGATGCGCAAACTGTAGAGCAAACAGTTACCACTCCAATAGAAACACAGGTAAATGGCACGCCGGGCATGGCTTACATGCAAAGCAACAGCACTTCCAGCGGGCAAACTACTATTACAGTTACCTATAACGTAGGCGCAGACGTTACTTCCGGTGCATTGGATATTCAAAACCGGGTAGGCATTGCCACACCTTCATTGCCAAACGATGTTAAGCAATTAGGTATTACCACACGCAAACGCAATCCGAGTATTTTAATGCTGGTAGCTATGTACTCTCCCAATGGTTCTCATGCTGTAACTTTTCTTGATAATTATACCAACATTTTTGTAAAGAATGCTTTGCTGCGTGTAAAAGGTGTGGGAGATGTTTTTACAAGAGCTGATGATTTCAGTATGCGTATCTGGCTGCAGCCTGATAAATTAGCTCAATTAGGATTAACGGCTAATGATGTAATTAATGCCTTGCAGGAACAAAATATACAAATTGCGGCAGGCTCTGTTGGCGCACCTCCGCAGCAAAATGTTCAGGCATTTGAATACTCAGTTATTACCAACAGCCGCCTGAATACACAGGCTCAATTTGATAGTATTATTGTAAGAACACAGCCTGGTAGCGGGTCTATTGTTTATTTAAAAGATGTTGCCCGTACACAGCTTGGTAAATTCAGCTATGCCAGCAATTCTTTTGTAGATGAGAAAAGAGCTTCTTATTTATTGATATACCAGGCTCCGGGAAGCAATGCATTGGAAACTGCGGATGGCGTGTATAAAGCAATGGATGAATTAAAAAAATCTTTTCCTAAAGATGTTGATTATGTAGTTCCTTTCGAATCTGTATCGGTTGTAAAAGTTTCAATTCATGAAGTGGTAAAAACTTTGCTGCTGGCATTGGGATTGGTTACGCTTGTAGTGTTCCTGTTTCTGCAAGACTGGCGTTCTACCTTAATTCCTATTTTGGCTATTCCTGTTTCTATCATCGGCACGTTTGCTGTATTTACTTTACTTGGCTTTACAATAAATACATTAACCATGTTTGGTTTTGTATTGGCAATTGGTATTGTAGTGGATGATGCGATTATTGTGGTAGAAGCAGTGCAGCATTATATTGATGATAAAAAATTATCTGCCAAAGAAGCTACCATTAATGCAATGAAAGATATGTCCGGTCCGGTGGTAGCCATTGCATTAGTATTGGCTGCAGTGTTCGTTCCTGTTGGTTTTGTTCCCGGTATTGTAGGTAGATTGTATCAGCAGTTTGCCATCACCATTGCTATATCAGTTCTTATTTCTGCATTTGTTGCATTGTCACTTACACCGGCACTATGTTCACTAATGTTGAGGCCATCGCATCTTACCAATACATCAAAAGGATTAAATAAATTCTTTTTTAAATTCAACAAATGGTTTGCCGGAGAAACAGAAAAATATACACATGGGGTAAAATGGATAATCAAAAAATCAGTATTTGCTTTAATCATATTACTGTGCATTTTTATCGGCACATTTTTTTTATTTAAGTCGAAGCCCACAGGTTTTATTCCTACAGAAGATGAAGGCCGCTTGTTAATCACTTACGAATTGCCGGAAGCATCTTCCACTTCACGAAGTTTGGTAACATTGAATACAATAATGGATAGCATTAAAACCATTCCTGCAGTGGGCCACTATGCCGCACTCGGTGGTTTGAATGTAGTAACATCCGCATCAAAATCAAACAGCGGTACTATTTTTTGCCAGTTAAAACCGTGGGATGAAAGAACAGATAAATCAGCGCAAATACAAGCTGTTATTGCAGAAATGCAAAAACGTTTTGCAGGTATTAAAGAAGCGAATGTTGTTGTAATTCAACCGCCTGCTATTCCGGGGTTAGGGCAAACTGCGGGCTTTACTTTTGAACTAGAGCAGCGTGAAAGCAATGATGATATTAAGGCATTTGAAAAAGTAGTAAATAATTTTATTGCAGAGGTAAATAAACGTCCGGAAATAGCAAGAGCGTTTTCTTTTTTCACTGCAAGAACACCGGGTTACCAGGTAGATGTTGACAGGGAAAAATGCAAGCGGCTTGGCGTTTCTCTTTCTGATGTATATAATACCATCCAAACTTTTTTAGGCAGCAGGTATGTGAATGATTTCACTATTTACGGAAGAAATTTTCACGTCGTAGCGCAGGCAGATACTTTATATCGAAATGATATAAAAAATATGAATCAATATTATGTAAAGAATCAGGCTGGAGAATTATTACCATTAAGCACACTCATTACTTACAAAATAGTCGAAAGCGCTCCTGTAATTTCTCATTTTAATTTATTTCGCTCTGCAGAAATAAATGGTACACCTAAACAAGGCTACAGTAGCGGCCAGGCAATTGATGTATTAAAAGATGTTGCTGCAAAAAATTTACCTGCAGGCTACGGTTATGAATTTGCAGGGTTAAGCAAACAGGAGATTGAAGCCGGCAGCAGCAGCATTTACATTTTTGCATTATCAATTCTGTTTGTGTTTTTATTTTTAAGCGCATTGTATGAAAGCTGGTCTGTTCCGTTTTCAGTTTTATTCGCTGTGCCTATTGGCGCTTTTGGGGCAATACTTACATTAACTTTTATTCCCCGATTAAGTAACAGCGTATATGCACAAATTGGTTTGGTAGCATTAATTGGTTTGGCAGCCAAGAATGCAATATTGATCGTGGAATTTGCCAAGGAACGTGTTGATAACGGTATGGAATTAATTCAATCAACACTGCAAGCAGTGAAGCTGCGTTTGCGACCTATTTTAATGACTTCTCTTGCATTTATATTTGGCGTATTACCATTGGTATTTGCAACAGGCGCCGGAGCCATAGCCCGCTCAACCATTGGCTGGACTGTGTTTGGCGGAATGATCGCAGCTACATCGCTTGCCATTTTTATTGTGCCTGTTTTATTTGTAACCATAACTCGGCTGGCTTACGGTAAAAAGAAATTAGCTGCGCTTAAACAGCAGGCTAACAAAACACAACCTCCAGAGATACCTGTTGCAGACGATCAAAAATTAATTGATCTGCATGAAGATGAACCTAAGCCGTTACCGCCGCCAGCGGAAGAGGCAAATAAGGAATAAGGAATTTTAAATAAGAAATAAGGAAGTTATGGAGAATAAAAAGTTTGATCTTGAAGATAGATTAATAAAGTTTGCATGCATGTGTCTTGATGTTTGTGATCTTTTGCCCAATACCAAAACAGGACAAAACTTAAAATATCAACTATCAAAAAGCTCAACTTTCTTATTCCTTATTTTTTATTTCATGAAATACTTATTTTACCAACTGCCCCGAAAGCCTCATCAATTCAGTTTCCGAAACCTTTGCATTGTATCTTGCCTGAATTAAACGATTATATGCATCCTGCAGGCTTTGCTGCGCTGCTTTTAATTGTAATAAAGTAGCAGCGCTTAATTTATAAGTTTGAAAAACAATATCAAGATTTTCTTTTGCCAACAAAATATTTTCTTCTTCAAGAGCTAATGCTTTTTGCTGGTGCTCATAACTCTGAAATGCATTAATAACATTTAATGCAGTAACTGATTGTTGGTTTTCGTACACTAAGCCTTTGTATTGAATATCCCAATTTGCCTGCTTAATTAAACGGCGGGTATTAAAATTATTAAGGATAGGAATGGTTGCTGTAAACCCATAATTATAGCCATTTACCAGGTTGAACAGTGTAGAAAAAGTATTGATAACAGTCTGATTATTGGTGCTGTTAAAATTATAAGCTGAATTGAATGAAAGGGTAGGCCACAAGCTTGCTTTTGTTTCTTTTAGAGTAATGTGAGCAATGTCAATATTTTTTTTTGCAATGAGCAAAGACGGATTATTTTTTTCCGAAACGTTTAACACATCACTTAATGCAATATTGGTATTAATATCAATTACGTCATTTACATCATATGTAGTAAATTGAGGTATGCCCATTGCCTGGTTTAACTGTTCTTTTAATTGTTCAATTAAAGCCTGTTGCTGCAGTTGCATTGCTTTTTCTGCATTCAGATCAATTTTACTTTGCAGTACATCTGGCTTGGCGCCTGAGCCAATATCAAGCCGGTATTGTGCAAGCTTTACTCTTTCGCTGTCAATGGACATTTGTTCTTCAATTACTTTCAGTTGCTGCTTTTGCTGTACAATATTGTAATAATTGTTTATGACGGTTGCAACCGTACTTTCAATCTGTTCCCGTATTTTCAATTCACCAAGCAGTAAAAGTTCTTTAAATTTATTTCTTGTAGCAAACATTTTTAAACCATCAAACAGCGTCCATTTAAGAGCTAACTGCGCATTAATATTGTCTGATTTTAATCCGTTTTTATTTCGTTTACTGCCGTCTGATAAAGTTTGTGTTTGGTTGTTATTGGTCCATGCTATACCGGCATTGCCATTTAATTGAGGTAAAAAAGCTGCATTGCGGTAAGAGTAATCAATGGCAGCTATGGCAGAATCATTTTTTGCCAGTATTATTCCATAATTTTTTTGCAAAGCATTGGCAATGGCTTCATCAACACTCAATATTTTTTGAGCGCAACATACAGCGCTGATAAAAAATATCGCAGTTAATAAAATAAATGTTCTATATAAGATCATTTTTTTTTGATAGCAATTGAACATTGCTGATGATGTTCTGTATGTTACAATCAAAAGGCTCATACGGTTTCTAATTTTTCAGGAGAAGGAGGAGCTTCCTGCTGCTGTTGTTGTTGCTCTGCTAAAATATCAAGTTCATTTTTTTTCTTTGGCGTGGAGAGATAAGAATACATGGCTGGTATTACAAAAAGTGTAAGAATTAACGAGAACATAATGCCGCCAACAATAACAATGCCCAGTGGAATGCGGCTGGTGGCGGCAGCGCCTAATGATACAGCCAGCGGCAATGCACCCAGCGACATGGCAAGGCTTGTCATAAGTATTGGGCGTAAGCGTTGTGTAGCTGCGTAAATGGCTGCTTCATTTTTTTTCATGCCTTTATTTAACCTGTTCTGATTAGCAAATTCAACAATTAAAATTCCATTTTTGGTTACCAGTCCAACAAGCATTATCATTCCTATTTCAGAAAAAATATTCAACGTTTGTCCAAATATCCATAATGATAATACAGCGCCGGCAAGAGCAAGGGGCACGGTAAGCATAATGATGAATGGATCAATAAAACTTTCAAACTGCGCAGCCAGAATTAAAAAGATTAAACCCAATGCCAGAAAGAATGCAAAGCTTGTATTACTGGAGCTTTCGGCATAGTCTCTTGAGCTGCCTGCGAGTGAAGTAGCAAAAGTATCATCCAGCAGGCCTGCTGCAATTTTTTGCATTTCATTAATGCCATCACCAATGGTTTTTCCGGGTGCAAGATTTGCTGAAACAGTTGCTGATATATACCTGTTAAAATGGTAAATGGTGGAGGGTGTTGTGGCTTCCTCCATAGTTACAACATTATCAAGGCTTATCATGCGTCCGTTTGTACTTCTTAAAAAAAGAGATTTCAGGTCTGAAGGGGCATCCCTGTTTGCCCGGGTTACCTGGCTCATAACCTGGTATTGTTTTCCTCCCATTGTAAAATACCCCAATTGCTGGTTACTGTAAGCAAGCTGCAATGTTTGCGAAATATCAGAAATATTAATGCCTAATTCGCTGGCCTTATCTCTGTTAACAGTTACACGAAGTTCTGGTGTGTTGAATTTGAGATCAACATCCACGTTTTGCAATACAGGGTTTTTTCCTGCTTCATCTAAAAATTTAGGCAACACTGCCGCCAGCTTATTAAAATCGTTGTTTTGAATTACAAATTGCACGGGCAGCCCGCCACGGCGGCCTACTGAAATAGTTTGATCTTCTATGGCATAAGCCCTGCCTTCATTAAAACGGGGAAGATTGCGGTTTACCATGGCTACAATTTGTTTTTGCGAACGGCTTCTGTCTTTTGGATCGGTAAGTGAAACACGAATAGTGCCCGAATTAACTGTACTACCGCTGAAACCTGAAGTAATGGATAATATAGTTTGTTTTTCAGGTACAGAGTCCAATATAAAATTTGACAAGCGATCAACATATTTGTCCATAGCATCAAACGAAGTTCCTTCGGGTCCAGTTATTTGTAAACGAAATTGACTTTTGTCTTCCATAGGCGCCAGCTCTGATTGCAGATTGACGCCAATGAAAAATATGATGCCACCACAAACAGCAATAATCACAAAGGCCACCCATCTCACTTTCATAAATTTTTCAAGCAGTCTGCGATAACCATTTTCCATACCCCGGAAAAAAGGCTCGGTTTTGTTATAAAACCACGAATGCTTACTGATATTTTTTCTTACAAGCTTTACGTTGAGCACAGGCGTCAGCGTTAGTGATACAAATGCTGAAATAAGCACAGCGCCTGCCACAACAACACCAAATTCACGGAATAATCTTCCTACAAATCCCTGTAAAAAAAGAATAGGAAGAAAAACTACCGCCAGTGTTATAGAAGTGGAGATGACTGCAAAATAAATTTCTTTTGAACCTTCCTTTGCAGCCTGCCACTTGTTCATTCCTTTTTCAATTCGCTTGTAAATATTTTCTGTTACTACAATGCCATCATCCACTACAAGGCCCGTAGCCAGCACGATGGCAAGTAATGAAAGTATATTAATAGTAAATCCGGCGACGTACATGATAAAAAAAGCGCCAATAAGTGAAACTGGAATATCAATTAACGGACGAAGAGCAATAAGCCAGTCGCGGAAGAATAAATAAATGATCAGCACCACAAGACAAAAAGAGATGATCAATGTTTCTTCAACTTCTGAAATAGATTTTTTGATGTACTTGGTATTGTCCAATGCAATGTTCAGCTTTATATCAGATGGCAGCTCTTTTAGTAATTGATTATAACGTTTATAAAATTCATCGGCTATGGCTACATAATTAGAACCGGGCTGCGGCACCAATGCCAGTGCCACCATAGGTATACCGCTTTCTCTTAGTGCAGTTTCCTCGTTGGCAGGCCCCAACACTGCCTCTCCTATATCTTTTACTTTTACAAGGCTTGCAGAATCAGATTTTACGATAATGTTATTAAATTCTTCTTCTGTAGTAAGGCTGCCGAAGGTACGTACCGTTAACTCACTTGTGTTGCCTGTAATTTTTCCCGATGGCAATTCAATATTCTGTTTTAGCAATGCAGCCTGAACATCAGAAGGAGTAAGATTATAGGCGTTTAATTTTTGTGGATCAAGCCATATCCGCATGGCATATAATTTTTCGCCCCAAACCTGTATGGCGCTTACACCTGGTATGGTTTGTAATCTTTCCAGCAAAACATTTTCAGCATAATCGGTTAGTTGTAGCTGGTTGCGTGAATCGCTCTGCACTGTCATTGAAATAATGGCGTCGGCATTGGCATCGGCCTTTGATACAACAGGCGGAGCCAAAAGATCGGAGGGCAACTGCCTTGTTGCCTGTGCTGTTTTATCACGAACATCATTTGCCGCTGCTTCAAGGTCAACTCCCAAATTAAACTCTACATTAATACTGCTGGAACCAGTGCTGCTTGATGATGTAATATTTTTTATGCCTGCAATTCCATTAATGGCTTTTTCCAAAGGTTCGGTTATCTTCGATTCTATTATTTCAGGATTTGCGCCGGCATATGATGTTCTTACATTTATATTTGGAGGATCAATAGCAGGATAATCACGAATGCCGAGAAACTTGAATCCTATCACACCAAATACTACAATAGTAATGCTCATAACTACGGCTAAAACATTTCGACGTAAACTAAGCTCAGATATATTCATAGTCTCGATAGTTATTTTTTAGGATACTTATTTAGATCCTATTGTTTTTCTCCTGCCTGAAGAGCAGGTTTTGATGTGGTATTAATGATCTTTCCAATCTGAATTTTAGATGACGGCTTTATACTCATTAAACCTGTCAGCACAACTGTATCACCCTGTTTCAATCCGGATAATACCTGCACACTTGCCGAATCACGAATGCCTGTTGTTACATCTACAAATTTTGCTGTACTGTCGCGGTATATAATTACTTTTTTTCCTCTGGCTTGAGGAATTACAGCCTGTGTGGGAATCATTAAAGCATTTGTATCCGGCTTAAAGCTCAGCATTACTTTGGCAAAGGAGCCAGGCACAAGCGTTATGTCTTTGTTTTGTACAACAGAACGCACAGTTAATGTTCTTGTATCTTCTGTTATACTTGATTCTGTCGCCATTATTTTTGCAGTATAAATTTTATCCGATCCTATAGTAAAATTTATTGGCTTGCCATTTACCATTTGTGTACTGTATTTTTCGGGTACGGTAAAATCGAGCTTTAAAATGTCAACCTGTTGAATAGTTGCTAACACAGTTGCCGGTGTTATATAAGCTCCGGGACTGATATTTTTTAAACCTACTCTTCCGCTAAAAGGCGCTCTTACTTCTGTTTTGGTGATGCTTGCTTTTGTAATATCTATATCGGCTCTTATATTGGCTACATTTAACTGGCTTGTTTCATAGTCAGTCTTGCTGATACCTTGTATTTTGAATAATTGGGCTGACCGTTCTTCATTTTTCAAAGCAACATCCAACTGTACTTGTGATTTTCTTAACTGTGCCTGCAGGTCGCCATCATAAATTTTGGCCAGTAAAGCTCCTCTTGATATAAATTTTCCTTCGGCTACGTTCAGTTTTACAAGACGTCCGGAAATTTCAGGATGTATCTCTGTGGATTCATTGGCGATCAATGTACCAGGCACTTCAATTTTTTCGCTAATGGTAGTGGGCTTTACTATAAAAGCATCCACTCTCATAGAACGGTTGGAGGCGGCCTGTTGTTTAGTTGTGGGGGAAGGCTTTTTTGAGTCTCCGCAAGCTGATATAAAAAATAAAAAAATAATACCTGCCGGTAGTGTCCAATGCATCATCATGTTAAGTTTCTAAAAATGGTTTTTTGAGAACGTATCAAATAAAATGCTAAAATTTTAAATGATATGTAACAGTAAAGTTATTATGATATAACCTTTAAAATTTGTTTTATTTTATTAGCGGTACTTATTAACTTTTGCTGTTCATTGCCAATAATGGTTACATGCCCCATTTTTCTTCCCGGTTTGGTTTGTTTTTTACCATAGATATGAACAAAAACATTTTCCATTCGCAAAACATGTTCCAGACCCCGATAATCGGCAATGCCGGTATAATTTTCTTCGCCAATAATATTTACCATCGCTGCCGGA
>JADGPX010000068.1 GCA_017882215.1 Chitinophagaceae bacterium
GTTTCTCCCAAAAGTAAAACGTTGGCATTGGTTGGGGCAACTTTTTTTGCCAGCTTAATTGCTTCCAATATCGAAGCTGATGTACCCAAAATATTTTTAAAACTATATCGCTTGCCAACTTGTTTTTCTAACTGTTCAATTCTTTTTTGCAACTGAACTTTTTCAATGGCTTTATTCAGCAACGGAATTATTTTATCATTGTCATCACCTTTGGCTATATAATCAAAAGCCCCGTTCTTCATGGCTTGTACGCCATCAGCAATATTTCCGTAGGCGGTAAGTAAAATAATTTCTGTAGAAGGATATTCAGGCTTTATTTGCTTTACAAAATCAACGCCATTGCCATCCGTAAGCTTTACATCGCAAAGGATAATATCAATATTTTCTTTTTGTAAAATTTTAGCACCAGCTTTTAATGAAGGTGCAGTAAAAACTATAAAACCTTCCAATGTAATTATGCGGCAGAGTAACCTGCTTAACTTTTCTTCATCATCAATTATCAGAACAATTCCATTGCTCATAACTGTAAAGCTAACAATTAAGCAAGTTTAAAATTTCTGTTTTTCATCTTATAAAGAGTCGGCTCGTGTAAGAGGATTTTATTATAATCTTTTGATATTAAAAATTTCAATGGGCTGATCAAATGATTCCTCATAATCCGGTTGCTGGTGTATTTTTTTTACAATATCCATGCCTTTAATCACTTTGCCAAAGGCAGCAAACCCTTGCCCATCAGGGTTTGCATCGCCGCCATAATCATAGGCAGGTTGATCTCCCACACAAATAAAAAATTCTGAACCGGCAGTGCCGGGCTTAGTTCTTGCTAAAGATATAGTTCCGTCTTTATGCAAAATACCTGTTTGGCTTGTAGGCTCATGAGGAATACCGTGTAAGCTAATTCCTCTTTTATAATTAGTTTGCCATATACCGCCTTGTATCAATTCTGATTTAAATGAAGCTGAAGGCTGATCCTCTTCTTTAAGCACTCTGTAAAAGGAACTGTTCTTATAAAATCCTGAATCAACATAAGATAAAAAAGCTGCTACACTTTTAGGCGCTTTATCCGGATACAATTCAACTTCAATATCACCAAATTTTGTTTCAATCAATAAATGAGGATCTTTGTATTTTGGATGAGAGCAGGAAGCGAAAATTAATACTATGAATATGAACAATAGCCTCATTCCTGTTTTTATAAATAAATTTATAAGAATTAATTTACATTACAGTTAATAATTATCCTCTAAAATATTTTTAAAAAATTATATGGTTTCAAAAAAATTAAAAATGCTCCTGTTGCCGGCAATACTATTGTTTACATTTTATTGTAATGCTCAAAAAAAATTGCAGTCAAAAACAATCAGTGTTGATACAGCATCCTTTCAAAACAGTGCACATCATTGGTATGATATTTTTGATAAAAGCAATGTAATAAATGCAAAGCCAAATCAACCAAGATATAAGAGCACAGAAATAATTTCAATTGCAGATAATATTTTATTATATCAAAAAGATAATGGCGGCTGGCCTAAGAATTATGATATGCTTGCCATTTTAACCCCTGCCCAAAAAGACAGTCTTTTAAAAGTTAAAAATATTTTAAATACAACTTTTGATAACAGCACAACTTACTCTCAAATTGCCTGCCTTGCAAATATTTACAGCACCACAAAACTGGAAAGATTTAAGGCAGCTGTACTTAGAGGAATAGATTATATTTTATCTGCACAATATAAAAATGGCGGCTGGCCTCAATATTATCCTTTAGAAAAAAATTATAGTAAGGAAATAACTTTTAATGATGATAACATCACCGGCATAATGACTTTATTTAAAGACATTAAAGAAAACAAAAGTGAATATTCTTTTGTTGATGAAATGATGAGAAAAAAAGTAATGCTCTCTTTTGAAAAAGGGTTACAGTGCATTTTAAAAACCCAGATAAATGATGCCGGCAAACCAACTGCATGGTGCCAGCAATATGATGAGGTTACGCTGCAACCTGCATGGGCACGGGCTTTTGAGCCTCCCAGCATTTGTAATGCAGAAAGTTCCGGCGTAGTATTGTTATTAATGAGCATTGAGCATCCCTCTAAATCAATTATTGCAGCTGTTGAAAATGCAGTAGTTTGGTTTAATCAATCAAAGATCTATAATACAAAAGTTAAAACCATCCCGGCGCCTGATACTACTTACCGGTACAGGTACTCAAGAACTGATAAAATAGTAGTGAACGATTCTTCTGCTCCAACCATTTGGACACGTTATTATGAACTGAAAACGCACAGGCCATTATTTTGCAATCGGGATAGCAAAGTAGTTTACTCACTTGCTGAAGTTGACAGGGAAAGAAGGGATGGTTATGGCTGGTACACTTATGAGCCACAAAAAGTACTGAACAAATATCCTTCATGGCATAAGAAATGGGCGCCTGGGAATAATTGATTGGAGGTTATTTAAATTCCTGTACATAGCAGTATGCAATATCCCGTACTTTACCGGGCAATTTAAAAACAGTTACCTGTTTTATTTTTTCGCTCAACAGGTTTTTACGATGCCCCCTGTCGGGTATTCCATCATCAATCAGCAAGTCTACAATAGCATCCCTGATATCTTTATAACCAAGAGAAAGATTTTCAAAATAAGGAAGTGATGAATGCTCAAAATATTTTTTTTAGCCATTAATAATCCATACTGTTTTGCATCATTGTACATCGCAGGATTTATGGTAAATAATGCGCTTATGCAAATGCTTTAGTTGCAAAAAACCCGGCCGAACCAGGCGCCGGTTTTTATAAATCATGCATACGGTAAATAAAGATTGATCACTTACTTTTAAGCGTCCTTATATAATTTACAAGGCTCCAGATATCATCGTTTTCCGGTATCTTCTTTTTAAAACTGGGCATATCATCCCGTCCCTTGGAAATCTTATAGAACAGTGAGCCATCAGTTTGGGACTGGGTAGCGACTTTTGAAAAATCACCCGGTTCGGTTTTTAATTGTGCTGCCTTGGATCCATCGCCCATACCTTTTGTTCCATGGCAGGATTTGCAGTGCAAACTCCATAATGCCTTGCCATCAGAAATTGAAGAAGCATCAGGTTTTAGGGGGTTAACTTTGTTTTTGTCTGCATCGGGTACAGGCCATGGCTTTTTATCCTGTAATGACTTGAAGCCGGTGATCATGCTAAAGATTAAAGTCCCTGCAAACAAAAAGGCCATTGGTATTAATAATTTTGTTTTCATTATAATTTGTTTTAAAGATGATGTTTTTTGTTCCCGGAACATTTTTCCAATAATAAAAGTACTTAAAAAAGGGTAAATTAAAATTGATGGTTGCACATTATTTACATGATTTTAATCAGGGGAACTATTGTCAGGTTATTCAACATAGAAAATACCATCCGAAATAAAAACAATTTCTCTTGCGTTCGGAATGTCAACAGGATCTTTTCCTGGAAAGAAAAACTTTGCTCCATTTGTTCCGCCTAAAAACATTTTTTGAGATCGGTAGTACTCATCATCTATGCTGAGAAATGATCCTTCTCTTAAACCGATCACCGGAGTATTGTTTGCTTCATGAAATTCCATAATTCTGTCATCCCTGGTTTCTCCCATCTGTGTTGAGTTCTTATCCGGGTCAATGTAATGAGGATTAATTTGCAGCGGAATTAAATTGATACCATCAAAACCTTTTGGCGGATATATGATGGGCATATCATTAGTGGTACAAATTGTTTTACAGGCAACATTGCTTCCTGCGCTGGAACCCATATACAGCATGCCTTTGTTAAGCACTGCATCATTTATTTTTGATAACAGATCAAACTGTTGCAGTTGGTAAAGCAATCTAAATGTATTTCCACCACCAATAAATATTGCTTTAAAATCATCTATCTCGTTTTCAACTCCGGGCTCATGAATGCCTCTCACATCAATACCAAACAGGTTAAAATGCTGTCTTACTTTTTCTGTATAAGAATCCCAATTGGTTTTATCTGCAGCATAGGGTACAAAAAGTATTTGAGGAATATTTTTTAAAAAGTTTTTAATTGTTTCTTCAAAGGCATCGAGGTAGCCGCTTCCGCTAACATAGGAACTTGAAATAAGGAGAATTGCTTTTTCCATTGGAATAAAATTAGTTTAAACCTGTCAGGTTATCCAGGTTATAGTGATAATTAATTTACCAGTTGACAGAGTTATTTTCTTAAACCCCAGAGGGGCGAAATATTCGTAGAAAAATAAACATTCATATCGGTTAAAGCCCCGTAGGGGCGATATATAGCGTTCCTACGGAACTTACATACCTTTTTAAATATTGCTACTGATATTCCGTTCCTAACGGAACTAAAAATGTACAAAATAAACTATGATAGAGCAAGGTACTGTCAGAAAAACCAAATAAAATTGCAGTTTTTTTTAAATAAATTTCTCGCCGGTCCGGTGTTCTGTGTGTTAGCTTTGCAGCTTTGCATCACCTGCAACAGCATAATCTAAGCTAAATATTTATTCTTCTGTTTAAAGGCTGCCCGATAGGAATGAAAACACGGTGAAGCCCCCTCCCAGCCTCCCCCGCAAGGGGAGGAGCAAGCAGCCTGGCTCTGCGCCGGACCTACCTACCGGCAGCAGGTTTAAAATGGATAGCGGGAACTGAAGTTGAGTAAAGTTCCCTCACCCCCAGCCCCTCTCCACAAGTGGAGAGGGGAACTACTCCTCACTCCCCGTGACGTTTTAGAAAATAAAAAGCCCCGGCTACTTTTTACAGACTCCGGGGCACAACTATGAAAAAGTACCACACACAACAATGATATTAATCAGGTTTTTTACCTTCTAAAAAAGTATTGATAGTGCTGATCTCAGCCTGGTTATTTTGATTTGATTTTACGGTGTAATTACTGTAGAAGCTTTCTACATCGGCAATGGAATTATGCAATTCCATATTGCGACGGAGGTAGGCGGGAACAGATTCAAACTCATTGTTAGGATCCGCAGCGTTTATGTTAAAGGATAAGTTCCTCAACTTCGCAATACGTTCCATAGCCTTGCGCTTTAGTTCGTCTGTTTCGTCAGGCATCGCCTGCTCCTCTACATTCGACATCATGATCGGCTGAGCTTGCTGTACATTTTGTTCAGGCTCCTCCGTCGCTTCTAAGGAATCTTTAACTACCATCTGCATTTCGAAAACAGGTTCGTCAACCGGTGCCGATATCTGCAAGGGCAGTGGTTCCTCCATAGTTTTGGATTCCTGTTGTTGAGGCTGATCTTCCACATAAAGATTGGAAGGCTTAGCCAGGTAACCGCCAGACGTCGGGGCAGTTACCGTCTCTTTATTTATTTTTTGATTTTCGTGTTTTGGTATTTCAGCAGTAACTGGTGTTGGTATTTCGGCAGGAGTTTTTGAATCAGGAGCCAAAGATAATTCGAAATGGATGATTTCAAGTTCTGATTTATCAACAGTAGTTTTACTATTTGCCGCAGGTATTTCTACGATTGGAGGGTTTGAAGCAACCTCCATGATAGTGGGTGCCATTACATCTTCCTTTACCGGTTCAGCAATAGCTTCAATTTTTTCCTCAGTTTTAATTTCCTGTTTTTGTTTTGTTTTTGGCTGAAGTTTTTCTTCTGCTTTTACATCTTCTTTTTTAGTCTCCTGTTTTTCATCAAACTGAAACATGGGCTGCTGATAAATATTTTTTTTCTCTTCCGGCTGCGCCAATATCATTACAATTTTTTCCTCTTTTTTATCTTCTTCTTTTGGCTTTTCTTTTTTACCAAACGGATCTTTGTGTTCAAAACCAGTAGCAATTAAAGTGATACCGATTTTATTTTCTAAATTATTATCATACCCCAACCCTAAGGTCACATCTGTATCTTCCCCAGCCTGGCTTAATAAATGATTTTGAATTGTTTCCACTTCATCCATGGTAAATTCATTTTCGCCTTCGGCAGAATTAATATTGATAAGGATCCATTTTGCTCCTTTGATATCATTATCATTCAGCAACGGCGAATTCAATGCATCCTCGATTGCTTTCTGCGCCCTGTTCTCTCCTTCGCATGCAGCGCTTCCTAAAATTGCAACGCCACCATTACGCATTACAGTGCATACATCTGCAAAGTCAACATTAATTTGCCCGGTACTGTTTATTACATCTGTTATACATTTTGCTGCCGTTGCCAAAACGTTATCAGCCTTGCTGAATGCGGCTTTCATGGTAAGATTACCAAACTGGTGACGCAGTTTATCATTGCTTATCACAAGCAAAGTATCTACATAATCTTTTAATTTACGGATACCTTCTTCGGCCTGCGCAATCCGTTTTTTACCCTCATACGCAAATGGTGTTGTTACAATACCGACTGTAAGAATGCCAAGGTCTTTACAAATTTTTGCAATTATCGGCGTGCCTCCCGTTCCTGTTCCGCCACCCATGCCTGCGGTAATAAAAGCCATCTTGGTATTTACTTCCAAAATGCGTTTTATCTCTTCCAGACTTTCTTCAGTGGCTTCTTTACCAATTTGCGGATTGGCTCCGGCACCAAGGCCCTGCGTTAAATGCGGACCGAGTTGAATTTTATTTGGAACATGGCTTTGCGAAATAGCCTGTGCATCTGTATTACAGATGATAAAGTTTACGCCGTCAATGTTTTGACTAAACATATAATTTACAGCATTGCTGCCGCCGCCGCCAACACCAATTACTTTGATGATGGAAGATTTTTCTTTAGGCAAATCAAAATGTATCATAAGTGTTACCCTCCAAATCCCGAAGTATCGGGACTTATTTTAATAGTTAGTAAAATTTGAATATTGTTATTCATAAATGAACTTGAATTTTTATTTTACCCAAGTCCCGATTCATCGGGATTAGAGGGTTTTATCTTCTTCTTCTTTGAACATATCTATCAATCCGTTTTTGAAAGAATCCATAAAGCCTTTTAAAGTTTTGCGCTGTTTTACCTTTGCTGCTTTTTGATCTGTCACCACTTCTTCTGTTTCTTCCGCCTGCTGCTGCAAACCTTCGGGCACATTTACTTTTCTGAATTGAATTTCAAACTGCTTGCGTTTGTTCTCATAATCATTGTATCCTTTCAATATCAAACCAAGACAAGTTGAATACATCGGCTTTGCAAGTTCTTCAATATGTCCTGCCGCAAGATGTTCATTTGGATAACCAATTCTTGCATTAATCCCGGTTATATATTCGGTTAACTGAATTAAATGTTTTAGCTGAGAACCACCGCCGGTAAGGATCACACCGCCATTCAACATTCGGTTATCCAATCCAACCTGTTTTAAATGGTAAGAAACAAAATCCATTATTTCACTCATGCGTGCCTGGATGATACCTGCAAGATTTTTTACAGATATTTCTTTGGGGGCCATGCCACGCAAACCCGGAATTGTTATAAATGCATTGCTCTTTGCTTCTTCTGCCAAAGCGCTGCCGAACTGAACTTTCATTTGTTCTGCCTGTGTTCTTAAAACGCCTAAACCTGTTTTAATATCATTGGTAATATTCTCCCCGCCAAAAGGAATAACAGCAGTATGCTTTAAAATTCCTTCATAAAAAACAGCAAGGTCTGTTGTGCCACCACCAATATCAACAATAGCAACGCCTGCCTCAAGATCATGATCGCACATTACCGCCGCTGCAGAAGCCAATGGCTGAAGAACAAGATCTTTTGTTTTCAATCCTGCCTTATCCACACTGCGGTTAATATTTCTTATTGCATTTTTATCACCTGTGATGATGTGAAAATTTGCGCCAACTTTTACACCGCTGTAACCAATTGGGTCAGGAATGTTTTGAAAATTATCTACGGTAAATTCCTGCGGTATCACATCAATGATCTGGTCTCCGGCAGGTATGTAAGTTTTATATTGATCATTTATCAACTGATCAATTTCTGCCTGTTTAATTTCTTCATCCGTATTCTGGCGTACAATGTCGCCACGGGTTTGAAGACTCTTAATGTGATGCCCTGCAATACCAACGTACACTTCGCTTATAGGCAAAGTAGGATTGCTGGCATAACAATTTTCCAGCGCCGTTTGTATGGCTTTAATAGTTTGATCGATGTTCAGCACCATACCGTGTTGTACACCGTTGCTATTGGCACGGCCAAAGCCGAGAATTTCAAGTTTGCCAAACTCGTTTTTACGTCCGGCAATGGCGGCAATTTTTGTAGTGCCAATGTCCAGACCGACAATAATGGGTTGTTCGCTGTTCATAGTTGTATGTGTTTTTGTTGTGAAGCCTCACCCTTGCTCCCTCTCCGAAAGAGAGGGAGACCAGGCATTAAAAATATTTTTATCATTTGTTTTTTACAATTCATCATTTAAAACCTCACCCTTAATCCCTCTCCAAAAGAGAGGGAGACCGGGCATTTTATTTATTTTTTATAATTTGTTTTTTACAATTCATCATTAAATCTTTATTCATCTGTTAACTTTTATTCATCCTAAAATTGTAGGGCTTCGTAAGTCTCCCTTTAGGGAGATTTAGAGGGCTAATAATCATTTGTTGGAGGCATAACTGCCTTTGGTTTTATTTTTATTTTATTGATTGGTTTTATTATTGATTTATTAATTGGGTTTGTTGATGAAGATTTTAATACAATAGTTTTTTTAGGCGGATTTGGATTTGGTTTTTCATTAGATGAAGATTTACTCTTTGTTGGAGTTGATTTTTTCAAAGTATTTTTTAAATCCCTGGAAGGCTTATCCGATGCAGGTTTAAGCCAGAAAGGTTTTTCAATGGGCTGAGAAATTTTCTTCTCCGGAACAATAGTTTTTGTAAGAGTAGGATCTGGTCTTTCAATGAATAATTGAATGGGTTTATAAACATTAGGGGTTACAGGTTTGGTAATTATAGTTTGTTCATCGGGCATATCATCAAGCTGGGGAGCTACAGGAATAGTATTATCATCCTGTGGCTGCTCTAACTGGATATTATTAATGCTGTCATTCGCTTGTTTCTGCGCATTGACAACTATACTCTGCATTATTTGTTTTGTTCTTAAAAGATCCTGTACAATGTCTTCTGTGCCTCTTTTTACAGCAACTACCTGTGATTTGTACTGCACATTTATTTTTGAATACTTATTCCATCCAACTTTTGTTGCCACCTGCTTATAAAACGTGAGAAGATTATCAAATTTCTCTTCATAATTATCTGCATTCCCAAAAACAATAATTTGATTTCCAACTTTGGGTATCATCTCAAAAGTTCTGTCGGCAGTAATATCCACCTGATCAATTTGTGCCATCCAGAATGGATCTTTCAAAATGTAATTGCTGATGTTCTTTACATCATTTAATAAATTACTGTCAGCTTTTGTAACCGTATTTGCCTGCGCAGGAAAATTGCTGAATACAGGGACTCGTGCAGATGACTTATCGCTTAAAGGCAATCTTGCAAGAGCAGTATCAAGGTAAAAGGATGAACCTGTATTGGTAAAAATTCTTGCCACAGGTTCTCTTTCAATAACATCTACTCTAAGCACTTCATTATTATCAAAGAACAATTCAGCATTTTTTATCCATTGATCTTTTTTCAATGTATTTTCAATTGCAGCAAGATTGAAAGAGCCTAAAGTTTTACCCGTTAAGGCGCCGCCACAAAGTGCTTCGAGGATATTGCTGATCTCTTTTTTATCAATAAAAAAATTATTTTGAACTCCGCTGATATTTATATTCACTCCTTTGCAATGTTTATTATTTCTTAAGCTCATGGCAGCGCCAAGCAATACAACAGTTGCAAATCCCAGCAATGCCCACAACAGGTTGCCGAAAATTCTTTTAGAGTTATATCGTCTTTTTTCTGACATGCCCCTGACCCCTAAAGAGGTATATTTTGATTGTTTAGAATAATTTGTTTTATAGGTTCTACTATTGTATCAATATCACCTGCACCAGCTGTAATAAATACCTCACCCCTGCCCTCTCCACAAGTGGAGAGGGAGGCTTTCGAAAGCCTTAAATAATTTAGGAGTTCGTCCTTTGTCTTTATGCTTTTATTTTCGTTTTTCATTTCATTTAAGATCAATGCACTTGTTACACCTTCAATGGGTAATTCTCTTGCAGGATAGATTGGTAACAGGATCACCTCATCTGCCATATCAAGGATCTTTGCAAACTCTGCAGCGAAATCTCTTGTACGTGAAAAAAGATGTGGTTGAAAAACAACTGTACATTTCATGCCACTGAATAAGGTTTTGGCGCCTGTTATCAATGCTTTTAATTCTTCAGGATGATGAGCATAATCATCAATGAAAACCTCACCCCTGCCCCTCTCCACAAGTGGAGAGGGGAAAAGGATATATTCAAATCTTCTCTTTACTCCTTTAAAGTTTTGTACAGCTGATCTTATTTTAGCCGGTTCAATTTTTAAATGGTGTGCTACTGAAATTGCTGCTACAACATTTTCCACATTATGCATACCTCCCATATTTAAAACAACATTATCAAGCGTCCAATCTGATGTCATCACATCAAACCGGTAGCTTCCCTTGCTCATTGTTATGTTGGAGGCATATACATCTGCTGCATCATTTTGCAGGCTATAACGCAAATGAACAGGCGCCGTTAATTCCATATCTTTTTTCAATCCATATTTACTTACTAGTAAACCATTGGATTTTATTTTACCGGTAAATTCAACAAAAGCATTTTGCATCACCTCTTCTGTTCCATAGATATCCAGATGATCAGCATCCATTGCAGAGATAATGGCTACATCGGGCTTTAATTTAAAAAAGCTGCGGTCATATTCATCTGCCTCAATAACACAAACATTTTTTTCACTGCTCCAGAAATTGGTGTTATAGTTAACAGAAACGCCTCCTAAAAAAGCTTTGCATCCATAACCACTGTCACGAAGTATATGAGCTATCATAGCGCTGATAGTGGTTTTGCCATGAGTGCCGGCAACACAGATATTAAAAGAATCATCAGTAATCTTTCCCAAAACATCACTGCGTTTTAAAAGCGGATAATTATTTTGCTGATAGTAGACAAACTCTTTATGCTCTTTTGGTACTGCAGGAGTATACACGATCAATTGAGCATCTTTATCCAATAAATTGATATCATCAGTATAGTGAATTTTTATTCCTTCTTTTTCTAATTGCTTTGACAAGTTTGTTTCTGTTTTATCGTAACCACTTACTGTAACTCCTTTTGAAGAAAAATATCTTGCCAAGGCACTCATACCAATGCCTCCAATGCCAATAAAATAAATTCTTGATATGTTTTTCAGATCAATCATTTAGTGTTTTTAAAATTTCATTTGCAATTAATTCATCAGCGTTAATGTTACCCAGCTTTGCAATATTTTCTTTTAGCTCATTTGCTTTAGCAGAATCGTTTGCTAACACAGCTATTGTGTTTATTAATTTTTCATTAACCTCACTGTCATTCATCATTATAGCTGCATGCTGTGCTACCAATGCATTTGCATTTGCAGTTTGATGATCTTCTGCCGCATGGGGATAAGGAACAAAAATTACCGGCTTACCCACTACACATAATTCAGCGATTGCCATAGCGCCGGCACGTGATACCACTATATCTGCTGCTGCGTAAGCATATTCCATATTATTGATAAAAGCATTTGTCCAGATATTAGTTCTTTCTTCTTCAGCCTCAGCAGCTGCAGGCGCATATCCTTTGCCTGTTTGCCAGATAAGCTGCAGATTATTTTCCTTAAAAAAATCAAGATTATTTTCAATTACTGTATTAATACTTCCTGCACCAAGACTGCCGCCCATTACAAAAACCGTTTTCATTTCTTCTGTTAATCCAAAAAATTCCAATGCTTCTTTTCTTGATATTTTATTTTGAGAAAAAATATTTCTTACAGGATTACCTGTCATAAGAATTTTTTCTTTTGGAAAAAATTTATCCATATCATAAGATGCGACAAATATTTTGGTTGCTCTTGCTGCAAGAATGATATTGCTTTTGCCTGCGAAAGAATTACTCTCATGAATGAATGTGGGAATACCTCTTGTCTGCGCTAACCTAACTACCGGGAAACTGGAATAACCGCCCACTCCAACTACAGCATGTGGTTTAAAATCATTTAATATCTTTCTAACCTGCGTAAAACTTTTTGTAAGCTTAAATGGCAACAAAATATTTTTAAGCAAAGAACTTCTGTTATATCCTGCGATGTAAAGCCCCACAATATCATATCCTGCCTGCGGCACTTTTTCCATTTCCATTTTTCCCTTAGCACCAACAAATAAAATTTCTACATCAGGCTGCTGCGCTTTTAATGCATTAGCAATTGCTATAGCAGGAAAAATATGTCCGCCCGTTCCACCACCGGCTATGATGATGCGACAACCCCTGCAACTTTTTAAAGGAGTTGCCTGAAGAGATCTTATGTAATCCTCAGTTTTCATACCCCCGTCC
>JADGPX010000292.1 GCA_017882215.1 Chitinophagaceae bacterium
TGAAAAGCCCGCAAAAGGTTTTAATTCCGGAATTATTTATTTAATGCTTACGCCCTTTGCCATTGTAGGTTTTGTAGGTTACAGATGGTGGAAGAATAATAAAATAATGTAAATGTTATTTATAATTCCTTCTCAATTTTTCCCATTTTAATTTTATAAACGTTCTCCCCGGGCCATTTTTCTTATTTCAATTATTTTACTGAAAAACCCTTTTTTTGAAAATTGGAAAAAGACTTTTTCATTCCTTAGTAAAAAGCAAAATAAGGACCATACAAACACCTTTTTATTCTTTAGAAGTAAGAGATTGTATAATTGATTATAAAAGGGCTTATGCTTTTCTAATTCGCTATTCTTTATTAATTCTACCCACTTAAGTTCTCTTAAATGATGCTGAAATCTTTTACTGAATTTTCGGGAGCCCCGTTTTCTTTCAACGATAGTTTTAGTAACGGTTGCTCTATGTTGCCGATAGAGCGTTAATACTTCATTTAAATATATTATTCCCTTTAGATTAGCCGCCTGAACTCCAAACCACCAGTCATGATAATAGCTTTCAGGTATGGGTAATGCATATTTAAGAAGTTCTTTATTTATCATAATTGTATGGCCAGAAATGACATTGGAAAATATAAATCCTCTTGAGTCATTTATGTTTTTCATGTGTTTAAAATCAGAAAGCTTTTTATTAAGAGATTGACCATCTTGATTTATTAATGTACTATCACTGTACACCAAAGAATGATTTCCAATCGCATGATAAAGCTTTTCAATTTTGCGAGGTAACCAAACATCATCCTGATCAGAAAAAGCTATGTATCTAGCATTTGCTAACCTTGCAGCGAATTCGAAGTTCTTAACAAAACCAATATTAGTATTATTAAAAACCAGCTGTATGTTTGAAAATTTTTTGTATTCAGAAAGAATAGCCTTGGTTTTATCAGTTGAAGCATCATCAGAAATAATAATCTCCAAATTTGGATATGTTTGTTCAACTATAGATTGAATTTGCTCTTTTAAAAAACGCTCTCCATTGTAAGTGCAAATTATAATTGAAATAAGTGGGTAATTCATTTGGCTAATATTATTATCCAATTTTTCCAACATTTTATCCATAATTGATTAAGGATTTGATTATAAGGTGATTCAATGTACAACAACAATTTATAAAAAATGCTGCAAATTGTGTTCTTTTGTAAAGATAATAACCTTCAGTAAACACATTACTAAGATCAGTTAAGTAACCACAATAGCACGCATATAAAATCCAAATGAATAACTCATCCAGCATAAATCTTACGTCACCTGAACTTTCTATTTCATCAGAAAATAAGTTACCCCTCGTATCAATAGTGTTAACTACTTTTAATGGAGAGAGATTTTTAAAACAACAACTTGACTCTATTTTATGTCAAACCTATCACAACATAGAAATTGTTGCGCTGGATGACAGTAGTACCGATAATACAGTTGAAATATTGAATGAATATGCTGCCAGGCATAAAAACATGAAAGTTTTTGTAAATGAATTTAATATTGGTTTTATAAAAAATTTTGAAAAGGGATGTACGTTGGCTAACGGAGATTTAATTTCTTTTTGCGATCAGGATGATTATTGGTATCCTGATAAAATAAAAAAAATGGCAGATGCTATTTACAACTATCCCATCATATACTGCGACTCGATAATAAGTGATGAAAACTTTAATACAACAGGAGCAAAAATATCTGATCTTGTAAATTTTAAATCCTGGAATAACTGTCTTCAACTGGCTATATTTTGCAGGATATATGCACATACAATGCTTTGTAAAAAATCTTTTTTAAAAAATGCATATCCGTTCCTTGAAGTTATTCCTCCGGATTGGTGGCTTCCTTATCTATCTACATTTTATGGTGGAATGAAGTATTTACCAGAGCCCTTGGTTTTATACCGTCAGCATCAAAACAATGTAGCTGGTGTAATTGGCGGTAAAAGAAAAAGAGATGCTCATGAGAACAGACGTAAACGGAACAGGTTAGAAAAAGCAAAAATACGAACACGAATAAATGCTTTTTACAATGCCTGTCCAGGTTATATGACTAAGGAGAAAAATGTATTACTATCTCTTGTAAAAAGCTACAATAATTTTTCTTTAATGAATAATTTAAAACGTTTTATTATTTTTTTACGTTATCGTAATGTTTTTCTTGATGTAAAAAAACACTCCAGGTTGCATAGATTCCTTTTTTGTTTTAAGATGTTTGTAAAAATAAAGTGATAAACCTATTTTAAAGCTACTTGGTTAAATGCAAAAACGCGTTATCCAATGCAGTTTTTATCCATAATGGATTTACTTTTTTTATACATTCACATTCCATTGCATTATTTCTGCAGTCTTCACAATTTTTTTCTATTACAAATGACTTTGCATTTTTTCCAATCGGGCCCCATCTTCCCGGATGCATAGGACGAATAGGCGGATAAATACCAAATGCATCTTTGCCTAATGCAGCTGCCAAATGAAGTGGCCCGGTCCCACTGGCTATAAGCCCGTTGCAATGTGCAATGAAAGTCATAAATTCCGTAAGATTCATTAACCCTGTAATATCTGTAACCTCATTACTAACCGCATCAAAAATCGGTTGAAGCGATTCACGTTCTTTTTGTACACCAGAAATAAAAATCTGAAATCTATCTTTATCAAGCAGATGGATAAGGCGAATGAAATTATCTAATCCCCACTCACGTCCATTCCCTTGTGATTTAGGATGAAGTATAAGATTATATTTATCTTTTTGTATTAAAGCTGAAAACCTGTGGGGCAATGGCTGCAAGCGTTCCAGAGCAAATGATTCTCCTATTTCTTTAAGAGAAAACTCTTTGGTAATACCTAAAGGTTTTAAGAGTTTTATATTTAATTGTGCTTCGTGAAGTAAGGAATTTTTTCGGCTAAGCTTCACCAATTTATTACAGGTTATCCAATGATAAATTCTTCTTGAAGTACCAATGCGTATCGGAATATTTAATTGTTTGGCTCTGAAAGCAATTTTTGAAACAGGGAGTACATGCAGGATCGCTTCCGGCTTTTCACCACAAACAGAAATTTTTTTATTTAAAAAATCATTTACATCAATAAATACGTCCACATTTTTGCATGCTTCTATTACAGGCCTTGTGTAAGCCTTACCCATAAAGCCAATCTTTATCTCAGGAAAATATTTTTTTAAAACTGCAGCAACGGGTAATGTTAAAACAACATCACCAATACTATCTGTACGGCTA
>JADGPX010000293.1 GCA_017882215.1 Chitinophagaceae bacterium
CAGGAATTAAACAAGGCTGGCATTTTTGTAAAACGCCGTGTGGCAGTAGGTGATAATGAAAATGATATACGCATTGCCCTGGATGAAGAAAGCCAACATGTAGATATCATTTTAATAACCGGCGGACTTGGTCCTACCTCGGATGATATTACAAAGCCTTTGCTGTGTAAATATTTTAACGGTAAGATGATCGTTAATGAAGATGCTTTACAAAATGTAAAATATCTTTTTGAAAAAGTATTTAAAAGACCGGTTACGGAAGTTAACCTAAAGCAGGCTGAAGTGCCGGATGTATGCACTGTGATTCAAAATAAAAGAGGTACAGCGCCGGGAATGTGGTTTGTCCAAAGGACTTCCGATGGAGAAAAGAAAGGAAAAATTTTTGTCAGCATGCCCGGCGTGCCGAATGAGATGCAGGGCATGATGAAAACTGTAATTGAAAAATTGAAAAGCAGATTTGAATTGCCTGTTATCGTTCACAAAACATTATTAACTGCAGGCATTGGAGAATCAATGTTAGCGGAGCAAATAAAAGATTTTGAATCAGCTTTGCCATCCAATATTAAATTAGCTTACCTCCCCAATTATGGAATGGTCAGGCTTCGGCTAACAACTTCAGGATATGAAAAAGGTATAATAGAAAGAGAAATAGAAACACAATTCGAAACACTTAAATTCCTTGCAAAAGAATATTTAGTTACAGATGAGGATGAGCCTATGGAAAAAGTTATCGGCAAATTACTCTCAGCAAGAAATGAAACCATGTCTACCGCAGAAAGTTGTACCGGCGGTTATATTGCACATCTTATAACTTCAATTCCCGGTTCATCAAAATATTTTAAAGGAAGTGTGGTCAGCTATGATAATGAAGTAAAAGAAAATGTGCTGAATGTTTCCGATGAAACATTACAAACATTTGGCGCTGTAAGTAAAGAAACTGTAAAAGAAATGCTGAAAGGCGCTTTGGATGTTTTAAAAACAGATTATGCAATTGCAGTTTCAGGTATTATGGGACCCGATGGAGGAAGTGCTGAAAAACCAGTTGGCACTGTGTGGATAGCAGTTGGCAGTAAGTCCTTCGACAAGCTCAGGATTGAAACTCAAAAATTAAATTTAAGATTCGACAGGATGCGAAATATTCAGATCACCTCTATGAATGCTTTAAACCTGCTAAGAAAACTTATATTGTCTGAACCATGATTTAAGTGATTAATAGGATTAACATGAAATAATTATCTTTGGCGCAACTATATATTATCTGCATGTTAGAATTAGCAATTTTAAATTTCAAACCTCAAATTATTATATGAGTCTGGTAGATTTAGTAATGCCGAAGCTGGGAGAAAGTATAATGGAAGCAACCATTTTAAAATGGAATAAAAAACCAGGAGATAAAGTGGAGCAGGATGAAACAGTTTTGGAAATTGCTACCGATAAAGTTGACAGCGAAGTGCCTTCAACTGTAGAGGGGATAATAGATGAGATATTGTTTAATGAGAATGATGTAGTACCTATTGGAACTGTAATTGCAAGAATAAAAACAACTGCTGATCAATCTCAAACGTCTCTTCACCAACCATCCCAGCCGCAATCATCAAAGTATGAATATGAAGAAGCAAAGATTGTTGAAGATATTCCCTATGTGCCAACAGGCAACCTGCCTGCCGGACAGGCAGGTATGCAACAGGCAATAGGCAATGATAATAAAATAAGATTTTATTCGCCACTTGTATTAAATATTGCAGCAAGTGAAGGAGTTGCCATGTCAGAATTAGAAAATATTCCGGGCACAGGGCAGGATGGAAGAGTAAGTAAAAAAGATATTCTTCAATATATAGAAAAGAAGAAAGCTAAGAGCCATGAGCCAAGAGCTACGAGCAATGAAAATCAAACTCAGCATCCTGTTATTGTTTTTGAAAATAAAGAAAAATCCGAAAACTCACAGCTCACAACTCACAGCTCACAGCTTGCATCTTACAGCGGCAATGTTGAGATCATAGAAATGGATCGCATGCGTAAGATGATCGCCAAACACATGGTAGATAGCAAACACATCAGCGCTCATGTTACCAGTTTTTCAGAATGCGATGTTACCAATATGGTTTTATGGAGAGAAAAAATGAAAAAGGAATTTGAAAAAAGAGAAGGTGAAAAAATAACCTTCACTCCTCTTTTTGTTGAAGCCATTGTTAAGTGCATAAAAAAATATCCATGGCTTAACAGTAGTGTTGACGGCGATAAAATTGTAATTAAAAAAGATATCAATATCGGTATGGCAACCGCATTGCCATCCGGCAATTTAATTGTGCCTATAATTAAAAATGCAGATCAGTTGAATTTAGTGGGCTTAACCCGGCAGGTAAATGGCTTAGCCAATGCAGCAAGAAATAATAAACTAAGACCTGATGATACCAACGGAGGAACTTTTACCTTAACCAATGTAGGAACCTTTGGAAGCATTATGGGAACACCTATCATAAACCAGCCGCAGGTGGCTATTATGGCAATGGGTGCAATTAAAAAGCGACCTGTTGTAATTGAAACTGAGCAAGGCGACAGCATTGCCATCCGCCACATCATGTATATTTCTCTCAGCTACGACCATCGTGTAATTGATGGTGCACTCGGCTCTACCTTTTTAAATGCCGTTAGCAAAGAGTTGGAAAATTTTGATAGTAACAGAAGTATTTAGGAAATTTTTTGATACCGGCATCAGTATTTTATAGTCCCGAAACTTCGGGATTGCGTCGCAATCCTTTCATCGGCATACCTTTGGGCGGCTTTAATTATGTTTTGCTGAATAAATTAAGGTAATGTCATTTATTAAATCCAATTTAGTTCAGTAAGTGTTTTGCCCTCATTTTCCCAACAATCCTGCCCGTTCCTATCGTTACCATGAACAAGATTTGCAGCCGCACTTGGAGAATGTAAACCAACATCTTTGTTTAGGATATAATAATCTGGATCTGCTTCCAAATCAATAAAAGCATTATCCAAAAGCAATTCCCTTATAATATCAGAGCCACCCTTGTTGCTTTTTGCTTCAAATCGCTTTCTTATACAAGAATCTTTCATTAAACAAAAAACAACTTTATTCCATTTTCCAGTAGCCAATAATTCTCTATAATGCTGTCCATCTCTTTTTATAAAAGTTTGAAGGATAATTGTAGTGTTATACGATTCAGATGTTTTTACCGGTTTACCCTTTTTACCATATATTTTGAAACTCATGTTTTTTAATTGCAATATAG
>JADGPX010000069.1 GCA_017882215.1 Chitinophagaceae bacterium
ATACCACTGGTTGGAGGCATACCATATTCCAGTGCCCGTAAAAAATCATAATCAATAAGCATGGCTTCATCATCACCACGTTCCATTAATTTTATTTGTTCTTCAAAGCGCTCTCTTTGTTCGATGGGATCATTCAATTCAGAATATGCATTGGCAATTTCTTTTCCATTTACAATTAGCTCAAAACGCTCTACCAGGCCGGGTTTGCTGCGATGCTTTTTTGTAAGCGGGCTCATCTCAACAGGATAATCAATTATAAAAGTTGGCTGAATATAATTGTCTTCACATTTCTCGCTGAATATTTCATCAACTAATTTTCCTTTGCCCATAGTATTGTCAACTTGAATATGCAGTTGTTTGCAAACATCTCTAAGCTGTTCTTCATTCATTTCTGATATATCAAACCCTGTATTGTCTTTAATTGCATCATACATTGTTATGCGTTTGTATGGCGCTTTAAAATCAATTTCAACATCACCTGAAGTAACTTTTGTTGTACCGTTTGTATCAATGGCTGCTTTCTCTAATAATTGCTCTGTGGTTTCCATCATCCACAAATAATCTTTGTAAGCAACATAAAATTCAAGCACAGTAAATTCAGGATTATGTGTGCGGTCCATTCCTTCATTTCTAAAGTTGCGGCTGAATTCATACACCCAGTCAAACCCACCAACTATCAATCTTTTTAAATAAAGCTCATTGGCAATTCGTAAATAAAAAGGGATATCCAATGCATTGTGATGCGTAACAAATGGTCGTGCTACAGCCCCGCCGGGAATACTTTGAAGCACCGGAGTATCAACTTCCAAAGCGCCATAACCATTTAAAAATTCACGCATGGAATTGATCATTTTTGTTCGCTTGATAAAAGTTTCTTTTACATGCGGATTCACTATCAGGTCTGCATAGCGCTGGCGATACCGAAATTCAGGATCGGTTACTTCATCAAAAGTTTCGCCGCCTTTTTCTTTTACCACCGGCAAAGGATGTAATGCTTTGGTAAGAATAGAAAATTCTTTTACATGTATGGAAGTTTCGCCTGTCTTTGTTGTGAATACATAACCTTTTACGCCTATTATATCTCCTATATCAACCAGTTTTTTCCATACAATATCATAGAGCGATTTATCGTCTCCTGTGGCTACATCATCTTTTCTTATATAAATCTGGATTTTCCCAACACCGTCCTGCAGCACAGCAAAACTTGCCTTACCCATATCACGAATGCCCATTAGCCTTCCGGCAACACATACATCTGCAAAATCATTTTTATTTTCTTCGCCTTTAAAATTCTCTTTTATAAAAATTGAAGTTGTATTTACAGGGAATAGCGCTGCAGGGTAGGCGTTAATTCCTAACTTTTTTAATTCCTCCAATTTTTCTCTTCTAATTATTTCCTGCTCTGAAAGATGTTGTGTGCTCATTATAATTCACTGTAATTTTCGCAAAGGTAACTTTTGAGGTGGAGATGAGCAAAGAGTGAGATTATTTGGCAGAGTTGGCGTGTTGATCATTAAAAAACTTTTCCGCGGCTATAACTCCATTATTAAACAATAATTTTTTTGTACCAGCGCTTATTTTTCTTGGTCTTCCGGAAAGATTTTCATAGCTGATAAAAATTGTTCTACCTATTTCGTTTTCCAGCGCAGGTGTTTTTCTGTTAAGCGTTTCCATCATCAGGTTCATAAGCGCTGCCATGTAAATATGTACCGAAGAAATTTTATATGGTGCTACATCTGTTTTTCCCTTGTTGAATTGCTCTACCTGTTCATCTCTTTCCAATTTTAACCCCAGGGTTTGCGAATTAAATTTTACTTCTTCACATAATAAAGGATTACTTCCATGCAGACATGTATCAAACATATTTATTGGATAGTTGCAAAGCATGCCTCCATCAACATACAGGTCATAAGCATTTTTATTTTTCTTTATAGAAACTTCCTGCCCAAGAGTATTAATGGCAACAGGTTTAAAATAAACCGGTATGCACCCGCTGATATGTACAGCAGTTTTTAATTGCATTAGCGGCGTGTGCTGCCATGAAAAAATTTGCAGTTGTTGTTGGGTTATATTAGTGCCGGTACAATACAGGTCTTTAAAATTATTGCCAGCTAAATGTAATTGATGCAACTCATTGAAAGTGGTATTTGCGCTTCCTGTTTTATTTTTTATAAGAACACTTAGCCATCTTTCAAATTTTTCTCCTTTAAAAATGCCATATTCATTTTTCATCCGGTAAATTTTACCAAAAATATCTTTGCCATCATTGAACTGCTGAATTTTTAATGATTGAAAAACAGAATCAATTTCGTAGCTGTTATAACCAAGGCTGATCATTAATGCTGTAATGGCTCCGGAAGAAGTGCCGGCAACATTTTCTATATTTTTTAAAATACTTTTTTCTTGTAAAATTTTCAATGCTCCGGCATATGCAAGTCCTCTTATTCCGCCACCTTCCAGTGCTAAATTTTTATATTGATAAGTTTGTTGTGAGAAAGAAAAAAAAGGCAGGCATATTAAAAGGAGCAGGATTTTCATTTGGTAAAATTATGCAGAAAAAGAAGCATGTTAAAGAAGCAATTAGATTCTATTCCCAGATGTTATTTAAAATAACATCATGTATGTTTTGTTGTATTATCCCTTGCTTTGCATGATGGTGAAAAGACCACAACTGCAGGATTAGTGGATTTACAGATTGCGTCTGAATTTTTTTAATCCATAACCCGTAATCCGTCACTCGTAACTATTTCTTCAGCGCTAAAATGGAAAAATCACTTTCATCTTTTACAATTGTATTGCTGAGCTTTCCTAAATTATCAATTTCCATTTCAACCACATCTCCTTCTTTCAACCATTGTTCTTTGTATTCAGGATCATTTAATTTTCCTGTGCCATTCAGTTCTAAAAAGCAACCTGTACCAACCGTTCCGCTACCAATAATATCTCCGGGGAATAATTGTACTCCATAAGATGCCCGTTCAATAATTTCTGCAAACGTCCAATCCATATCAGCTAAATTTCCTTCGCTAACCTGCACATCATTTACCCAACATTTCATTGCTAAGTTATATGCATTACCAGTGTGACCCGGCTTGCAATCAATCTTAAATTCTTCTAACTCATCTGGTGTAACAAGCATGGGTCCAATGGTGGTGGCAAAATCTTTTCCTTTTGCCGGTCCAAGATTTAATAACATTTCCTCCATTTGTAATCTTCTTGCACTAAGATCATTCATCACCATATAGCCGCCGATGTATTCATCAGCTTCATCAGCTTTTATATTTTTACCCGGCTTACAAATAACAATGGCAGCCTCTAATTCAAAATCAAGTTTTTCAAAATGATCAGGCATGCAAACAACATCTCCCGTCCCTTGTATACTATTATGATTGGTAAAATAAAAAATGGGATACTGGTCAAATTCTTTTATCATATCAACTCTCCGGTTACGTCTTGCCAAAGCAACATGCTGACGGAATGCATAACCATCTCTGCAACTGGTAGGATGTGGAACAGGCGCTAAAACCTGAACTGATTCGTAGGGAATTCCCTGTTGGCGGGAAGCGCTTCCGTTTTTTATTGAGCGGTCAACTCCCAATGCCAGCGGATAAACATCCTCCCAATAATTCAGGAACATTGACATACTAACCGGAAGATCAGGATACATCAGGTCAGTGTCATATAATAATCCATCCACTAAAATTGCCAATTGATCCTGTCCGTCTTTATAATATGAAACTAATTTCATTGAATGGAATTTTAACTGATCGCAAAATAAATATTTAAAAGAAGAAGAATGCGTTTTTTGAAAATTTCAAAAATATTTTTTCCTGATCATCTCATTAATCCTATAAACCTGCCGGCCGGCCGGCAGGTCATGGTTCAGACAAATGTATAACGATAAGTACGATGAACTTTTTCTCTTGTTGCACCTGTTGCTTCATGAATGGCGATCATTTTAGTATTCCAATCTCCTACCCATGCAAGCTCAGCTTGTTTGATAGTATTTCTAGGCAACGTTTCTAATTGCAATTGCCGTATCATGCCGCTTTCAATTCCTTTGTTTTGAAATTTTCTTTTACACCCCATAACAATAAATCGTATACGGTCAATAGTGGTGGTTTTCAGCTTCCAAAAAAACCTTAGCTTATTCCACAAATTCAATTTGCCGTTAAATGATTTTAATAGAACATTTATGTCAGGCAGCGCCAGTACGAATCCTATTGGCTCATCATTACAATATGCAAACCAGATTATTTTTTCATCTACAATTGGTTTCATTTCCCGGAAGGACTCTTTTAAAGTATCAAGCTGTATGGGAGTAAAGTCTTCAAACTCACTCCATGCATCATTATATATTTCCTGAAAATCTTTTGCAAATTTTTTAAAATGTTTATTTTCAAAATGAACAAACTTGTATTCAGGTTTATTGGCTATCCAATCTGCGATCTTTGAAAACCGCTCAGGGAAAGGCTTTGAAACATGAATGACATTGGTATATTGGTCGTATTGCTTTACAAAACCATATTTCTCAAATAACGTTTGATAATACGGAGGATTATAATTCATTCCCATACTTGGCGGAACAAAACCTTCTACCAGCAAGCCCCAGTATTTATCATTCTCGCCAAAGTTTATCGGTCCGTCCATTGCCTTTGCATTATTTTGCCGAAGCCATTGCCTGGCAGTATTAAATAAAAGAAATGCAATTTTCTCATCATTAATGCTTTCGAAAAAACCAATACCGCCAATTATAAAATCAGGATTTTTATTTTTTTGATGATTAATAAATGCTGCAATGCGGCCAACGGTTTTCCCCATATCATTCTTCGCTATCCATCGCTTGATGATACCATGCGAATGAAAATTATTAAGCTTTGGATCAAATACAGCTTCTATATCCTTATCAAGCGGTGAAATAAAATTGGGATCATTTTTATATAGCTTTCGCTGAAGCTCAAGAAATTCTTTAGCGCTCTTTTTATCAGTTACTTCTGCAATATTCATGTGCAATTGAAAAAAATAAAGATACTAAATCAGCAGATGCAGTATTATTAATTAAAAGCCGCGTTCATCCCGTTGCCTGTTATTGAAGCTCCTGGCAGCGGCGGTTCCAAAATTCTTTAACTTGTAATTGAAGGTCAGGCAGGCCATTTATAAAATCTGCGTATAACAATTATTTAATTCCGTTTATTATTGCCGGCCTTTATAAATCTGCCGCCGGTCATTTTTTCTACCACCTTTTTAAATAATGAATCAAATTTTGGTAATTCCTGCGGGGTACATAAATTTCTTACGTTTTTAAAAAGGCTAAACATTTGCATATCCAATACCATTTGCTTTTCACCAATTACAGCAGCTGCTTTATTTACTGTTGAGTCTGCAACGTTATTTATATATAATAAATTATAAAAACTTTCTTTTGCAGATCGGATATCATCAAATAACGGCTTTACGCTTTGCATGTGAGTTGCTCTTAATTTTTGATATTCATCCATTTGTTGTTTATTAAATCCTATTTCTTTTTGTAAGAAAACTGAAACTGTATTTCTGTCTTCCTTTCCATGAAAGCCTTTTCTGCCATCGCTAAGGCATAAAAAGAATATAAGTATTGTAATATTCGATATCAATAAAAAAATAATTATTGAAACCAGCGACCTGTTTTTTGTAACTGCGTCCATTATGGTTTTATATTTTCAAAATTATAAAAATTTGTAGCCAGCTGCGTATATTCATCAGCCACTGCAGCTTCTGATTGCTCAAAAATAACCGGTGTTTTTAAATTTAAATATGCAGCAAGTAAATTCATTAAAACAATAAGAAAAATACCGGAAAAAGCTATAGAAGGCCGTGTAATAAATGCACTAAATCTTTCCCACTTATTTTGATATGAGTTATTTAACCTTGCAATAAGCCTTGTATAAAAAAATGGCTGTGGGGTAGCCCGTTGTACTTTATCCAGGCTGATTAAAGTTTTTTCTATTTTATTTTGTATAGATGAGTTTTTTTGCATTTTAATATGTTTATTAGACGAGAAATTAAATAAAAACCTTTGTTATATTATTTATTATAGCGATAATAACTTTCTAAATTTTTTCTAAGATTTTTTTTAGCCCTGTGTAACAATGAATCAACAGCCGCTTCACTTATTTTCATTACCTCACTTATTTGCTGATATGTTAATCCTTCCACCTTGTTTAATAGAAATGCAATGTTTTGATTTTGTGGTAAAGCAGTTATTGCTTTAAATAACTCAGCAGCATTTTCTTTATTTTCCAAAGCAATCCCGGGATGAAAAAAATCCGGCGGATCATGTATTAGTCCTTCAACCTCACCAAAGAGGCTTTGAATAAATGCAAAACGCTTTTTTCTTTTTCTTTTTCTTAAATGATCCAGGGATTTAGAAACAACAATGCGGTAAATCCATGTGAAAAATTTTGAATCGCCTTTAAAATTTTTAATTGATTCGTAAACTTGTATAAACACTTCCTGAGATACATCTTCTGCATCTTCTGCATTTTGAACAATGCTTAAAACCGTGTTGTACACCATATCCTGCCAGGTATCAACAACAATTTTAAAAGCTTCGTTATTTTTTAACTTTAGCTGCTCAATTAATTCCCATTCAGTCAAGTGCAATTATTTAAAAACCACGCATTTCATCCCGTTGTCTGTTATTAAGATTTCTGGCGGCGGCTGTTCCAAAATTCTTTAATTTATAAGTGAAAGTTAACATAAAATATCTTTGTAATACCTGGCTTTGCACATCTTCTATATAAGTTTCAGTAACCGTTCTGCTGATGCTTTTATTTTGTTTCAGCACGTCAAATACTGAAAACTTTAATTCTCCTTTCTGATCTTTCAAAAACTTTTTACCGGCACTTACATTCCATAACCAAAAGCTTTGATCTGTAGCTGTGTTGTTTTTATATTTATATGTTTGATTATTTAGATCATTTTGTAAGAACCATCCATTTTTCCCTAATATATTAACCTGTGCGCCTGCTGTAGAGGTGTAATAATTATTGTTAGGTTGCTCAGCTACCTGGTTAAAATTACCATTGTACGATAGATTAAAATCAACATATTCACTTATGTTACTTGCAACAACAGCTCCTGCGCTATAGGTATATGTTGTGGTTATGGTTTTTGTTTTATTAACCTGACCCGGCAATTTATTGTATGTAAAACCACCATTGATATTAAAGGTTGATTTAATAAATTTAAGCGGCATACCATAAGTTAAAAAAGAACGAAGGCTCCAATAGCCATCAAGATTTATTGGTTTGCTAAGTTGCGAGCCCCTGTACAAAGTATCGGACTTAGCTAACACAGAATCTTTTGAAGCAATAAATACTGCATTAGTTATGTAATTATTGGTTTGCTGCAGAAAGATATTGGCAAAGAAACTTTGTCCTTTTAAAGTATTGGTGAATGTATAGCGGGAAACAAATCTGCTGGTATATTCTTGCTTAAGGTCAGGATTACCCGTGCTTTGCAAAAGCGGGTTATTTTTATTGATAACATTTTGCAATTGAGTTACAGATGGAGCATTAACTGATGTTCTTAAAAATACATTGATGCTGCTTTTTGCAGAAAGCTTTTTGCGCAATTGTAAATTTGGTAAGATGTTGCTGAATGTTTTGTTTACAGAGGTTAGTAGCGGAAAACTTTGATCACTGGATAATTTTGAATGTTGATAATTAACACCAACAGAGAACTGTTGATCCCTGTCGCCTACACGGTAGGAAACGCCTGCATTCTGAGTGTTATAAGTATTATCGAACTTATTGGAAAGTGTGGTATCAAACAGCGAATATTTTTTCCCAATCTCATCAAACTGAAATGTTTCCTGGTCAGCTTTGTTTTTAGTAAAAGACAGATTATAGTTTAACTGTAATTGTCCTTTTTTGCCAACCGGCTCTGTGTATGCCAGGTTAGGGGAAAGTGTATAGCCATTGGAGAGATTATCTGTGAATTGCAATACAGAATCAATTTTTGCTAATGTCCCCAGGTTGTTATAAGACTTGTTAACTGCTTCCATGTAAGTATTTCCATCTCTCCTGTTTGCGCTGGTATTAAAGCCAAGAGAAATTGTTCTGCCTTTTTTTGCAAACGAGTGGCGAAACAAAATATTATTATTTATGTTATAGCCAGTAGTTAACGTGTTAGTGCGGTTATCTGAACTGCTTACAGGGTTAATATTGTTGTATGAATTAATAGCTGAATAATTACTGTTACTGTTATTTTTTTGAAAACTTAAACTCGGAGTAATTATAAGAGAATTGAATGAATCAAGTTTATATTCTAACCGCAGGTTAATTCTATTATTATAATTATTGCTGGATGACACACTATTTTCTTTATAAAACAGTGTAGTATCCTTACTTAAAAATGTTTGACGGTTAGTTAGTTGATTATTGCTATTGTTACTATTATTAAAAAAATAACTGCCGGATACTGTTAGCTTTTTACCCCATTGATCAGAATAATTTATACCAAAGGCATTTGTTTTACTAATTCCATTTTGCTGCCCAACTAAAAAATTACCTTGCCCTCCAAAGTTGCCAAAGTTTCCGCCACCACCTCCACGGTTACCTCCCTGTCCGCCACGGTTTCCGCCTTGTCCGCCGCCGCCACCTCCACGATTTCCACCGGAACTTGTTACTCCCAAAAGATCCTGTGAAGAAAAATTTTGAATGTTAATATTATTTGCCAACCCAACAAGTGAAAGACGACGATTACCTTTAAAGAAACTAACATTGCCACCAAGCGAATAATGATTATCAGTTCCATAGCCTGCGTACATTCTGCCAAACTGTCCATTACGCATATTAGCTTTGGTTACCACATTAATTGCTTTTTGAGAATTGCCATCATCAAAGCCTGTAAACTGAGCCTGGTCGCTTAGCTTATCAAATACCTGTATTTTATCAATTATTTCAGCAGGTAAATTGCGTAAGGCAGCTGTGGCATCATCGCCAAAAAAATCTCTGCCGTCTACTGTAACTTTTTTTACAGTTTCTCCCTGCGCAGTAACGGTACCAGCCTTATCAACAGTAACACCGGGCATCTTTTTTATCAGATCTTCTACATTGGCATCGGGGTTAACTTTAAATTGGCTTGCAGAATATTCTATTGTATCTATTTTTTGCTTTACCGGTGGTGCCTCTGCGGTAATAGTAATCTCGTTTAAAATCTTTGCGGTTTTAGATATTGGGATTGTACCAATATCTGTAACACTGCTGTCTCTTACTGAAACAGTCATTTGAAATGTTCCCAGGCCAACGGACTCTACAGCTAAACGATATAATTTGGGTGTAACTTTCTCAAAAATAAAAGCGCCATCTTTATTACTAACGGTACTATAGGCAGTTGAAGAGTCCGGGTGTAAAGAATCAGGTCTGTTGATGAGCTTTACTGTTGCGCCAATTAATGGTGTTTTTTCATTTTCATCGGTTAAAATGCCTTTAACTGTTTGTGCTTTAAGTGTATTGATTAAACAGAACAATAAAAAAAAGATTATCAGCAGTGTCAAATTCTTCATAAAAAAATTTTTAAAATAGTTATGCATTGGACGTCGTCCTTAAACAAAACCTGCGAAAATAGCATTGCAAAAACTCTGCCTTAATAAATATTTGTAATTAGTTTACGCCATTGTGATTTAAATTGCAGCCTTTAAAAAGATAAATATGGATTATAATAAGATTATTTCTGTAACAGGGTTAATCGGGCTGTATGAATTAGTAGCTTCAAAAGCTGACGGCGCTGTTGTAAGGTCGCTGGAAGATAAAAGCACAAAATTTGTTAGCAGCCGTGTACATAATTTCTCACACCTGGAAAGCATTGAAGTTTATACTGTAAAGGACAATACAGTTTTAGCTGAGGTTTTTAAAGAGATAAAAAATAGTAAGGAACCACTACCCGATGCAAAAGCTGATGGTAAAGCATTAAAAAGTTATTTCGAAAAAGTTTATCCCGACCTTGATTTTGAAAGAGTGTATGCAAGTGATATGAAGAAAATAATAAAATGGTATGGCATATTAACGGAAAATAATATCGACATAAAACAAAAGACTGGAGAAGAAGAAAACAATGCCTCAGATAGTGTGATTAATGAAATAAAAAACGAAACTCCTGTCCCACAGGAAGAATCGAATAAGAATAGTAAGTAGTATCAATTCGTGAGACGTGAAAGGTGAGACGTGAAATTTTATTCTCTCACGTTTCACGTTTGTCGTTTCACGATAACAGTTAATTTATTGAAAACCATGATTGCATCAGCAGATATAAAAAAAATAGAACGGCACTTTTTACCAAAAGATTTGGCGGTAGATAAATGGGAAACCATTGAGCCTTATTTTAAAGAATTGTTGGAGAGGGAGATCAGTTCCAAAGAAAGTTTGGAAAAATGGCTCAAAGATATCAGTGAGCTGGAGGCTGTCATCAACGAAGATGCCTGCTGGCGGCAAATAAAGATGACTTGTGATACAACAGATAAAAACCTGGAAGAAGCATTTAATTTTTTCTGTATGGAAATACAGCCAAAGATTCAGCCCTATGCAGATGCTTTGAATAAAAAATTAATTAACTCTCCTTTTACCAAAGAGCTGGAGCTGGGAAAATATTTCACCTACCTGCGTTCAGTCAAAAAAAATATTGAATTATTCAGAGAAGAAAATATTCAACCGCAATCAGAGTTAGCAGTGATGCAGCAACAATATGGAGTTATTTGTGGTAAGATGATGATAGAAGTGAATGGTGAAGAATATACTTTGCAGCAGGCAGCAAAATTTTTGGAAAGCCACGACAGAAATTTGCGGGAAGAAGTTTACAGAAAAATAAATGAAAGAAGATTACAGGATAAAGATGCCTTGAATGATCTGTATACACAATTAATTCAAAAGCGTCACCAGGTAGCGATAAATGCAGGCTTTGAAAACTATAGAGATTACAGGTTTAAAGAATTAGGAAGATTTGATTATACAAAAGAAGATTGTTACAAATTTCATGAAGCAGTTCGGCAACATGTACTTCCCCTGGTAAATAAAATTTATCAAAAGAAAAAAAAGAAATTAAAGCTTGATGATCTTCGTCCGTGGGATGTAGAAGCAGAGCCTGAAGGCACTCCCCCTCTAACTCCTTTTACAACTTCTGAAGAACTGATTAATAAATCAATCGAATGTTTTAAACAGCTCCGCCCATTTTTTGGAGAATGCCTGCAGCAGATGAATGCAATGAAACATCTCGACCTGGAAAGTAGGAAGGGTAAGGCTCCCGGAGGATATAACTGTCCGCTGGCAGAGAGCGGCGCTCCATTTATTTTTATGAATGCAGCAGGTCAAATGCATGATGTAACAACAATGGTACATGAAGGCGGACATGCTGTGCAATCTTTCCTTACGCATAGTTTAGAGCTAAATGCTTTTAAAGAATACCCAATGGAAATTGCAGAAGTTGCCAGCATGGCAATGGAGCTTTTTAGTATGGAGCATTGGGAAGTTTTCTTTGATAACAAAGAAGATCTGCAAAGAGCAAAAGAGCATCAGCTTGAACGAACAATTACTATTTTTCCATGGATAGCCATAATAGATAAGTTTCAGCATTGGGTATATGAAAATCCAAATCACAGTGTAGACGTAAGAAATAATAAATGGATGGAAATTTTAAAAAAATTTTCTGATAATGTAATTGATTATAGCGGGCTTGAGAAATACAGGGAAAATGCGTGGCAGCAGCAACTGCATTTATTTGAAGTTCCATTCTATTATATTGAATATGGCATTGCACAACTTGGTGCCATTGGCATTTGGATGCAGTTTAAAAAGAATAAGCAACAGGCAATAGACAATTATATGAATGCTCTTTCTCTCGGCGGCACTAAAACATTGCCGCAGTTGTATGAAGCAGCCGGTTTAAAATTTGATTTCTCTCCTGAAAATATTAAAACACTGATGAATTTTGTTGCTGAAGAGATGGAGAAGATTTAAACACTCTTGTGTTTAGGATAAAGTAATTTTATATCCTATCTCTAATCTATGAAAGCAAATATTTTATTTCGAATGGCAGGTTTAGTCTTCTTTATTAATATTTTTCTTTCT
>JADGPX010000294.1 GCA_017882215.1 Chitinophagaceae bacterium
AGCTCGCCCATTATTACATAGTCAGAAAGCTTTTCAGCATTTTCAAATTGTTCACTTGCTGCTAAGGTGCCAATGGCAATAGGAAGATCGAAGGCAGTTCCGCTTTTTCTTATATCAGCGGGAGCAAGATTTACAACTACTTTGGTTCGGGGAAAATGATAGCCGTTTGTTTTTATGGCGCTTTCCATTCTTTCCAAACTCTCTTTTACAGCATTATCAGCAAGCCCTACAATAGAAGTGAATTTTCCGCTGCTCACATTCACTTCAACGGTTATAGTTATTGCCTCCACACCATACACAGCACTGCCATAGGTTTTAACTAACATGTATTGAAATTAGAGAAAAAATATTTATGTACCCAACTAAAGTGCTGCTATTAAGCTTCATTAGCGTCGTTCCGAAACATCGGGATACATTAATTCTTTACGCAACTTTCTTAAATTTTAAATAGTTCAAATTTCTCATCTTCAAAAACATCCGGCATTAATAATTTATCATCACCGTTTTTTGCCATGCGTTTAGATGCTTTTATCCATTTTTTCCTGACTTTTTATTTTTAACTTTTTTCAATTTAATTTTAGAAGCTTTCTTCATAAATATCTTTTACAATTTCTCCAGCAGCTCAATTACTTTTTCTCTTTTTAAAATCAAATAGCCAAGCCTGTCATTGCTTATACCTTCTTTTAACTTGTAACTGAAATTTAGTTGTTCATCATCAACAGTTGTTTCAAAATATTTGAAGGCAATATTGTTGTGCGCTTTAAGTACCTCGCCAATTTCATAGAGATGTGTAGAAAGAATAAATAAAGAATTTTTAATTTTTATAAGTCCCTCAATAACCACAGTGCTGCATTTCATGGCATCCTGTACATTAGTGCCTTTAAAAAGCTCATCAATCACTATCAGCCATTTTCTGCCATCATTAATTTTTAGAATGGTGTTTTTTATGCGCTGCACTTCATTATAAAAATAGCTTTCGCCTTTTACAATATTATCTACAACATTAATATTGCTTAGCAAGCCATCAAATAAACTGAGCTGCATTGCCTGTGCAGGCACGCCCATACCAATATGTGCAAGAAAAACTGCGGCGCCTACCGATTTTATAAAAGTGCTTTTGCCCGCCATGTTTGCGCCGGTTAAAAACAAAAAATTTTTTTCGTGATCCAGCGTTACATCATACGCTACGGGCCGGGGCAGTAAAATATGGTACAAGCCTGAAGCCCTTACTGTTGGTGTATCACCTTCAATAAATTCGGGAAATACAAAGTTGAATTTATCTATTGCCATTGCCATTCCATACCATGCATCAAGCTGGGAATAGATGTCCAATAGTTCAAAAATGTTTTGCTTATAATGATACCGCAGAAAATTAGCCAGGTGCAGCATTTCTATCATAGAAAGATTATCAGCTTTTTCTTTTTTTGGAATGACAGAGAATTGTTCCTTCTCAATTATTGTTTGTGCCCTTTGCAAAAGTTTTTTAAGTGGCTCGGGAGATTCATCATTTAAAAGAGCAGTAATAAGTAACTGCATTCCTTTTATAAAATCAAAGCCATGCCCTGTTGAGTATTTTATTAAAGAAAAATCAGGGCCATGAAAAAGTTTATAAGCGTAAGCAGCAGCGGCAGACGGATTGGAAGGAATCTGATCAACACTGGTTTCGTAAAACTTTTGTATAACCATTATGCTGCCATTGCTGATAATTTCCGGCCATGAATCTATGTTTTTCTGAATAGCCTTTAGTGTTTTCTGGATCCCTGTTATCGCTTCAATTGTATTTAGTGACTTACTAAAAAATTGTTTCAGCTTTTCTCTTCCGCCGACAGTTCTGGTAAAATCAAGCTTATGAAAAATAGAAAATTCTTCTTCAGTGCTAAAGATTGAAAGGTCGGTTAGTGTTGTTTTGTCAAGTTCCATATTACAAAAAGTCGTTTATAAAGTCATTAGGTCATTTGTCATTAGGTCATTGTTATTCAATTTTAATGTACTTTGATATTACCTAATGACTATTGACTCAATGACTCAATGACTATGCTTAAATAATAATCTTTCCCCTTTTATAGATTCATCAATCATACCATTTCCATATACACAATTTCCATTTACAAAAGTATGAGTGATATTTGCAGGAAATACTTCATCTTCCAAAGGGCTCCATCCGCATTTATATAAAAGGTTTTCTTTTTTTACTGTTATTGATTCTTTCAGATCAACTACAACCAGATCTGCAAAATATCCTTCACGTATATAGCCACGGTTGTCAATGTTAAAACAGTTTGCAACGGCATGGCTCATCTTTTCAACAATTTTTTCTAATGAAATAATTCCTTCTTTGTAATATCTCAACATTAATAATAATGAATGCTGAACAAGTGGAAGCCCTGCATGAGCATGCTCATAGCCCCCCTCTCCACTTTGTGGAGAGGGGCCGGGGGTGAGGGGGATGAGGTACTTCTCTTGTAATGTATGCGGCGCATGATCTGTTGCAATTATATCCAAACGGTTATCCAGTAAAGCTTTCCACAATGCATCTTTATTATTGGAAGATTTAATTGCAGGATTGCATTTAATAAGATAACCAAGCCTTTCATAATCATCAGCAGTAAAATGTAAATGATGAACACAAACTTCTGCAGTGATCTTTTTTTCTTTTAAGGGAATTCTATTATCAAACAACGACAATTCTTTTTCAGTAGAAATGTGCAGAATATGTAAACGACTGTTATATTTTTTTGCCAGTGAAACGGCGAATGATGAAGATTGATAACATGCTTCTTCATTTCTTATTTTTGGATGATCTGATGGAGATAATTCTTCTTTTTTATTTTTTAATTTCTCATAGTTTGCTTTAATGATATTTTCATCTTCGCAGTGTGTTGCTATCAGCAATTCACTTTCACTAAATATCTTATTAAGCGTTGCTTCATTATCAACCAACATATTCCCGGTGCTGGAGCCCATAAAGATCTTTACACCACAAACTTCTTTTTTTCTTTCATTCATTCGTAAAACCTCATCAGCATTATTATTGCTTACGCCCATATAGAATGAATAATTCGCCAAAGAATTTTTAGAAGCAATGGTATATTTTTCTTCCAGTAATTTTTCTGTCAATGCATTTGGGATTGTATTAGGCATTTCCATAAAGCTGGTAACACCCCCAGCCACTGCTGCTTTGCTTTCGGTATATATCGTTCCTTTATGTGTTAACCC
>JADGPX010000295.1 GCA_017882215.1 Chitinophagaceae bacterium
AGATGGAATTATATTTTTATTGCTCCGCCATTGTGTATTACAAAAGAACAGGTAGATGAAGGATTGGCAATTATTTCAGCAGCAATCAGAATTGCTGATGAATATATTCCGGTGATATAAAAATTGTCTGAACCATGATTTATGAGATTAGTAAGATTAATAATATAAATAATTTCTTTTTATTTGGTTGATCTTAGAGCTACATTATTTTTCTGCATGAACCAAAACTTAACTGACATCAAAAATTCTTCTCTTTACAGTGAAGACCTGGCGCCCATTCCGCTAAACAAGCGCACATGGAATACATGGAATTATGCTGCGCTTTGGATAAGTATGAGTTTATGCATTCCTACTTACATGCTCGCAAGTTCATTAATTGGGGGAGGCATGAATTGGTGGGAAGCGATACTTACGATTTTCATAGGTAATACAGTTGTTTTAATTCCAATGATTTTGAATGGACATGCAGGTGCTAAATATGGAATTCCATTTCCTGTTTTTGCAAGAGCAAGTTTTGGTGTTAGAGGTGCAAACATTCCTGCAATGCTTCGTGCAATTGTTGCATGCGGATGGTTTGGCATACAAACATGGATCGGTGGGTTTGCAATTTATCAAATGATGAAGTTGTGGATTCCTTCACTTGCCACATTACCGCAAATTTTTCCTGCATCATTTGGTTTACAAACGGGACCTGCTATTTGCTTTTTTTTATTTTGGTTATTGAATATGTACGTTGTTTATCTTGGAGTTGAGAGCATAAAAAAACTGTTGGTTTTTAAAGCATTCTTTCTTCCTGTTGCTGCACTGGCTTTATTATTTTGGGCAATCAATGCTGGTAATGGTTTAGGCCCGATATTAAACCAGTCATCCAAATTCGCTACCAATAAGGCTTTCTGGGATTTCTTTTTTCCTGCATTAACAGGTATGATAGGTTTTTGGGCAACACTGTCATTGAACATTCCTGATTTTACACGCTATGCAAAAAGCCAGAAGGCACAAATAAACGGGCAGGCAATTGGGTTGCCGGCTTCCATGACATTGTTTTCATTTATTGGTGTTGTTGTTACATCAGCAACTGTAATTATTTATGGAGAAACAATTTGGGATCCATTAGTTCTTGCAGGAAGATTCGATAGTAAATTATTGGTAAGCTTTGCCATGATAGCAGTAGCAATTTCAACATTGGCAACAAACATAGCTGCAAACATTGTTAGCCCGGCAAATGATTTTGCAAACCTGGCTCCTAAAAAAATAAATTTCAGAACAGGTGGATTTATAACAGGTATTATCGGCATTCTAATTTTTCCCTGGAAGCTAATTGCAGATCCTTCAGGTTATATTTTTACATGGCTGGTTGGTTACTCAAGCCTGCTTGGTCCGGTTGGTGGTATTATGATCGCTGATTATTATTTTATGAGAAAACAACAACTTAATACAACTGAATTATATCAACATACCGGGCAGTATAATTTTAATAACGGATTTAACAGTCGTGCAATAATTGCTTTGTTGTTAGGTATAATACCAAACGTTCCGGGATTTTTTGTAACGATTAAAGTGATCTCACAGGACGCTGTGCCACAGTGGGTTTCGCATCTTTATAATTATGCATGGTTTGTAGGATTTTTTGTTTCCGGCATTAGTTATATTTTGATGATGAAGCCCATCCTAAATCCCCGCCTGAATGAATTTATTCGGGCAGGCTCCCCCAAAGGGAGAACTTAATAAAAGTTTAATTGTTCAGGATTTATAAAATGGTGAAAAATAAAAAGCATAAGTTTAAGGTATAAAAATTGCCAGCCTCCCTCTCCTTTGGAGAGGGATTGAGGGTGAGGTCCAAATTATGAACATACTTATTAAAAACGGAAGAGTCATTACTGCAACAGATGATTATGTTGCTGATATTTTTATTGAAGGTGAAACTGTTTCTGCAATAGGAAAGAATCTTCCTGTGAAAGCAGATAAAGAAATTGATGCGTCCGGAATGTTAGTTTTTCCTGGAGGAATTGATCCGCATGTTCATTTGGATATGCCTTTTATGGGAACATTCTCCAGTGATACACATGAAACCGGAACAAGAGCTGCATTGTTTGGCGGCACAACAACCGTTATAGATTTTGTTTTGCAAAAGCAGGGCAAATCTTTAAAATCCGCATTGGATGACTGGAACAGCAGAGCCAAAGGAACTGCTGTTGGTGATTATAGTTTTCATATGGCTGTAACAGATTTTAATGAAGACACTAAAAAAGAAATAAAAGAATTTATTGAGAAGGAAGGCATCACATCTTTCAAAACATTCATGGCATACAAAGGTGCATTGATGATTGATGACAGGCAGATGATCGGATTGATGGAGGAAGTGAAGAAGCAGGGAGGAATGGTAACTGTACATGCAACCAATGGTGACATGATTGATTATCTTGTTCAAAAGCACAGAGAAGAAGGAAAATTATCTCCGTTGTATCATTATCTTTCCCAGCCGGAAGTTACAGAGGCAGAAGCATCTGAGCGTTTTGTTGACATGGCAAATTATACAGGTTGTCCCGGATATATTGTTCATCTTACCTGCGAAGGTGCATTGAATGCAGTTCGCAATGCAACAAAAAGAAATCAAAAAGTTTTTGTAGAGACATGCATTCAATATTTAATTCTTGATGCATCATTGTATGAAAAAGATTTTGAAGGAGCTAAGTGGGTAATGAGTCCGCCATTAAGAGAAAAGAAAGACCAGGAAACATTGTGGGCAGGCATTAACCAGGGATTGGTGAATGTTGTTGCAACAGATCATTGTCCGTTCATGTGGGATCAAAAGAAAATGGGAGAAAAAGATTTTTCTAAAATTCCTAATGGTCACCCGGCAATTGAAAACAGAATGGAACTATTATTTAGTGAAGGAGTGAACAAAGGAAAGATCACATTGAATAAATATGTAGAAGTGGCTTGTACAAATCCTGCGAAAATTTTCGGAATGTTTCCACGCAAAGGAACCATTGCAGTTGGAAGTGATGCAGACATTGTAATTTTTGATCCGAATGAAAAGCATACTCTTTCTGCAAAAACGCATCACATGAATGTTGATTACTCCGGATATGAAGGGTGGGATTTAACAGGAAAAGTAAAAACAGTTTTACTTAGAGGTGAAGTTGCAATAGAGAATAATGAATGCAAAGTGCAGAAAGGATTCGGTAAGTTTATAAAGAGAAAAAAAGT
>JADGPX010000296.1 GCA_017882215.1 Chitinophagaceae bacterium
AAAATACGATCAGGGATGTGTATGGAAACAAAAATGGATATTTGATCACGTTAATTATTTTGTTTAACTTTAATATGATTTATAAATGGTGAAGGTCAGACGGAAGCATTGTATGAGTAAGTATTTCATCGTATTAAATTCAAAATGCTATTGTGACTGACAGGGCGGCAGCGTCTCTGGTGAGGAGTAAAACCGGGTAAAAATGAGTAAGGAGTTGGTAGTAAGAAGTAAGAAGTAGGTAGTAGGTAGGAGACTTGACAAGTGTTTAAAAAATATCGCCAGCTAACTCTATAAATAGTATCTGAATTAAAATATTACAAATCTTATATTAATCAGGATTAATGGTTTAGCATCTATTAATAATCTAAATTAAAAAAAATGAAAAAATTACTTGTATTATGTTTAGTTTTATTTGGGTTTAACAACCTAAAAGCACAAGAAGAAGCATTGTTTAACAACCTAAAGACACAAGAAGAAGGATTTCATCAACATAAAGGTTTATATTTATCAATGAGTGTGGGTCCATTATTTGGTAGTGTGACAGGTGATTTAGGTACATATACGATGGATATGAGTGGGATTGGTGCACAATTTGATTTTAAAATAGGGGGGGCAATAAAAGAAAATCTTATTTTACATGCAACACTTATTTCGAATTCGCTTTTAGGTCCGACTATAAAAATATCGGGTAACTCAAGTACAAAAGCATCAGATAATATAGCTGTTGGGGAAGCAATGCTTGGGGGAGGACTTACATATTATATAATGCCATCTAATATTTTTTTATCAGGCTCATTAGGATTAGGCAATTTTTCAATAATTGATAGTAATGATAAAAATAATAATGTTTCAACTCAACGAGGATTTTCTATGCAATTAAAAATTGGCAAAGAATGGTGGATATCAAAAAAATGGGGTTTGGGCATAAGCTTAACTTATGGAAAAACCAATTTAACTAATAAACCTAGTGGTGGAATTGTCGAAAAATTGGATAGCAATAGATTTGGAATTTTATTCAATTCTACATTTAACTGAAAATAAAGTTAATAACACCCGCTTATGAACAGAACTTCATTTGGCATGATGTGCCAGGAATGAGGTACCCTGTGTGCACTAAATCCGGGCGTCTGACCTTATGCTATGCACTTGCCACCGTTATTCGTGTTCCATGAGCAGCTCATTGAGGATACTTGTTCCGATGTTTTTGAGCAAAATACACTTCTCAACACTAAAAAACAGCCATTTTAGGACAACTTTTTTCCGGCTATCATTTTGGGATATGAAATTTCCGTATTCGCTGGTACCGGCTTAAATCAAATGAACATTTATAGACTAAAAAAGGTTATTTGACAAACTGCCGTTCGCACTCATTGTATAGCGACTCACGAATCAAACACAAAATTGTTAATGAAAGGGCTATAATAATCGGCCCAAATTCAGATTAATTGAAATTATCTTTGCTTTGGATTTTTTAATTAAAGATTAAATTTTAATATAAATGGAAAAACGCAAATTGGGAAATAGTGGATTGGAGGTTTCAGCCCTTGGACTTGGCTGCATGGGAATGAGCTTCGGCTACGGAACAGTGACTGACAAAAAAGAAATGATAACGCTCATTCGTAAAGCTGTCGAACAGGGCATCACATTTTTCGATACTGCTGAAGTATATGGACCATTTATCAACGAAGAACTTGTCGGAGAGGCATTAGCCCCTTTCAAAGGGCAGGTGGTAATTGCAACAAAATTTGGTTTTGCCCCATCTCAAAGCAATAATTCAAGATGGGGTGAATTGGATAGCCGTCCGGAGCATATCAGAGAAGTTGCTGAAGCCTCTTTAAAAAGACTTAAAGTTGATGCAATTGACTTATTTTATCAGCACCGTGTTGATTTAAATGTTCCAATTGAAGATGTTGCCGGAACAGTGAGAGACTTAATTCAAGAAGGTAAGGTGAAACACTTTGGACTATCTGAAGCGGGCGCAAATACCATTCGGAAGGCCCATGCCATCCAACCTGTAACAGCTCTTCAAAGCGAATATTCTCTTTGGACACGACAGCCGGAAAAGGAAATCTTGCCAACACTTGAAGAACTCGGAATTGGGTTTGTTCCGTTTAGTCCTCTCGGAAAAGGTTTCTTAACAGGAAAAATTAATGAAAATACAAAGTTTGAAAGCACCGATTTTCGCAATGTTCTACCTCGTTTTACACAGGACGCCTTGAAAGCCAACCAGTCCTTAGTTGATTTACTAGGAAGGATTGCAGAAAGAATAAATGCAACGCATGCACAAATTGCATTGGCATGGCTCTTAGCTCAAAAATCATGGATTGTTCCTATTCCAGGTACGACCAGGTTAAATCGCCTGACTGAGAATAACGGAGCTACATCAATTGTACTTACCTCAGATGAATTACAGGAGATTGAAGTTTCTGCCTCACAAATAAAAGTGACTGGTGAACGTTATCCGGAAAATATTTTGAAACTGACAGGACGATAAAATAAAGAAAAACAATGAACCGCCAACAAAAGTATTTGCAAAAGCAGGGCTGGAAGTTCAATGAATTCCATGCCTTCGCAAATACTCGAACGTCAGACAATGTGGAAATCATGTAACATTTTTCTATTATGATGTAATAATTTTGGATCACAGCCTATATATCTTTGAATTGATATTTAACATTTATAATTCAACTAATATTTTTGCTATGAAACCTTCGCGAACACTTGTTTTAATTTTACCATTATTGACTTCAATGTTAAGTTCATGTGAAGCTATTGCCGGGATATTTAAAGCCGGAATGGGATTCGGAATTTTTATTGTAGTTGCCGTAATTATAGCAATTATAGCTATTGTAATACGGGTTAATAAAAAGAAAGCATAAAAATTTAGAAGTAAAAGCTATGCTCTACCATGTAAAAAAGACTTACAATTTAAAGCTATAGTTTCAAAACCCGATGTGCGTTTTGAAAAACTCCTCCCCGAACAATTTGGATGTAGTTATGGAGAATTGAAAGTTGCGATGCAATATTTTGTTCAGGCATTTGGATGTAAAAAAACATATTCTGACAAGTATGATCCGCTAATGGATATTGATACTGAAGAATTCAGCCATCTCAAATTTGTTGGCACTACCATTCAAATGCTTTTGACAGGTGTGAATTGTGATATTTGTTTCGATGTTTTGGAGCAAAATACACCTCT